>NZ_JBVAYX010000030.1:0-41390 GCF_055412825.1 Pseudarthrobacter linnaei | reverse complement strand
CCGGGCCGGTGCGGCCTGGGCCGCGGCCGGCGTCGCGGCCGCGGGGCGACCTGCCGCGGTGCCGCCTGTTGCCGGGCCCGAAATTGCCGCGCCAACGGCCGCTCCGGCCGCTGCGGCCGTGCCGGTAGCAACTGCGCTTGAAGCGCCAGCGGCGCCGGACGGTCCGCCCGGCCTCATCCGCTTCGCCCAACCGGCGACGGCGCCGGTGCCGGCGGCCTTCGGTGCGGTCTCGTCCCTGGCCTCTTTCGGCGCCTTGGGGGCGTGCGGCTTGCGGACGGGGACCGCCGTCTCGCGGGCCACGATGTGGGCGGGGGTTTCTGCGCGGTCCAGGAAGTCTCCGGCGAAGAAGGGGATCAGGCGGCCCAGCACGGTGGCAGCGAAGAGCCCGAGGGCGCCGACGAGGGCCAGCAGCATACTGGGGACATAGCTGCCCGCGACGGCCAGGAAGAAGAACGCGACAGCGAAGGACGCCACCACGGAGCCGAACTGGTCCACCGACAGGGAGCCGATGCGGATCTTCGTTCCGGGACTGAGCCGGCGCGCCACGAACAGGGCAGTAACAATCACCGGAAGGAGAATCCCGAGGCCCAGGAAGAACAGGCTGCCCAGGTTCCACAGGTTGTAGCGGACGGCAAACATCGGGATCAGCGAGGCCACAAACAGAATCAGCGTCGAGCCGAACACCGTGAGATCACGGATGGTGAACGGACCGAGGACCGCCTGGTTCGTCTTGCCGGCCGCCTGCCCGCTGGCCTTGTCAACCGTGAAACGGGGTGCTTCCCCGAAGCCGCCGGACCGGTCCGCGCCGCCGTTGCCCTGGCTTTGGGCGGGCGGCTTAAGCTGCCCGTTTGTTTGCTCGTTCATTCGGTTCTCCTTAGCATGGCGGCACTCTGGACAGCGCCGTCTAACGGCAGGCCAAGACGGGACCGCGAGCGGTCCCGTTGCCTCCATCGGATGTCACAATTCCATCTCAGCCTAGTCAAGTGGCACGCCGATCACTAGCTGACAAGCCGGGGACGGCCGTACGGAACCGGACCGCGCCAAAACCCCCGCAGGCCGCCGAACCACCATTCGTCGCTTAACAAACACCGCTCACGGTTCACTGTGTGACGCGGCACACGTTGGGGGCGGCGCAGGCGTTAGTGTGTATTTCGGAACAGCTCTTTGCGGTACGCCCGTGACCAGCCGACGCCCGATGACGCGCAAGCGGCCCGGCGCTGCGGAGGCACGGGGGTCCCCGCGCAGCACGGATCGATGAATGATGAGGTTCACCATGTCCCAGCAGACCCCCGGCTCCACGACGGCGCAGGCTCCCCAGCGCGATGCCTTCGAAAACCTGTCGCAGGAGAACCGCAAGTTCGCCCCCTCCCCCGAGTTCGCCGCCAACGCGGTGGTCACCGCCGCGGACTACGCCGAGGCCGACGCCGACCGGCCCGCCTTCTGGGCGAAGCAGGCCCGTGAGCTGCTGAGCTGGAGCAAAGACTTCAGCCAGGCCCTGGACTGGTCCACGCCGCCCTTCGCCAAGTGGTTCGTCGGAGGCGAGATCAACGCCGCGTACAACGCGCTGGACCGCCACGTCGAGGCCGGCCACGGGGACCGCGTCGCCATCTACTTCGAGGGCGAACCGGGCGATACCCGCACCTACACCTATGCTCAGCTCACCGACGAGGTCAAGCGGGCCGCCAACGCCTTCGAGTCCCTCGGCGTCGCCAAGGGCGACCGCGTGGCCGTATACCTGCCGATGATTCCCGAGGCCGTCATCACGCTGCTGGCCTGCGCCCGGATCGGCGCCATCCACTCCGTGGTGTTCGGCGGCTTCTCCGCGGAGGCGCTCCGGTCCCGGATCGACGACGCCGAGGCCAAGCTTGTCGTCACCGCGGACGGTACCTACCGGCGCGGCAAGCCCAGCGCGCTCAAGCCCGCCGTCGACGAGGCCCTCGCCCATGAGGGAGATGGTAGCGGGCACACCGTGCAGAACGTCGTTGTCGTCAAGCGCAACGGCCAGGACGTCGACTGGCACGAGGGCCGCGACCACTGGTGGGCCGACACCGTCGGGACCGCCTCCGCCGAGCACACCGCCGTCGGGCACGACGCGGAACACCCACTCTTTATCCTTTACACCTCCGGGACCACCGGCAAACCCAAGGGCATCCTGCACACCACCGGCGGCTACCTCGCCCAGGGCGCTTACACGCACAAGGCCGTCTTCGACCTCAGGCCGGAAACGGACGTCTACTGGTGCACGGCCGACGTCGGCTGGATCACCGGGCACTCCTACGTCGCCTACGCCCCGCTCATCAATGGCGCCACCCAGGTGATCTACGAGGGCACCCCGGATTCCCCGCACCAGGGCCGCTGGTGGGAGATCGTGGAGAAGTACAAGGTCTCCATCCTCTACACCGCCCCCACCGCCATCCGGACGTTCATGAAGTGGGGCAAGGAGATCCCCGCGAAGTCGGACCTCTCCTCGATCCGCGTCCTGGGCTCCGTCGGGGAACCCATTAACCCCGAAGCGTGGATGTGGTACCGCGAGGTCATCGGCGGCAACGCCGGCAAGAACGGCGAGCGCAAGGAAAACCCGGCCCCGATCGTGGACACCTGGTGGCAGACCGAAACCGGCGCCCAGATGATCGCGCCGCTGCCCGGCGTGACAGCCACCAAGCCCGGCTCCGCCCAGGTCCCGTTGCCCGGCATCGCCGTGGACGTCGTGGACGAAGCCGGCGAGTCCGTGCCCAACGGCTCCGGCGGCTACCTCGTGATCCGCGAACCGTGGCCGGCCATGCTGCGCGGCATCTGGGGCGACCCGGAGCGCTTCAAGGAAACTTACTGGTCCCGCTTCGAGACCATGTACTTCGCCGGGGACGGCGCCAAGAAGGACGAGGACGGCGACATCTGGCTGCTCGGCCGGGTCGATGACGTGATGAACATTTCCGGCCACCGGCTCTCCACCGCCGAGATCGAATCAGCGCTGGTTTCCCACCCAGCGGTGGCGGAGGCCGCCGTCGTGGGCGCCGCGGACGAGACCACCGGCCAGTCGGTCGTCGCCTTCGTGATCCTGCGCGGGGATGCCGTGGACACCGGGGACGCGATCGTCCAGGAGCTCCGGAACCACGTCAGCAAGGAGATCGGCCCGATCGCCAAGCCCAAGACCATCCTCGTGGTGCCCGAACTGCCCAAGACCCGTTCGGGCAAGATCATGCGCCGTTTGCTCAAAGACGTCGCGGAAGGACGCGAAGTCGGCGACGCCACCACCCTGGCCGACAACACCGTGATGGCCCAGATAGCGCAATCGCTGAGAAAGTGAGCAAGGACCTGGTCCGGGCCGGCCAGGGCAGGACGTTGCCGCGATGACCGACGCGTGTGACGTGCTGGTGGTCGGCGCCGGCCTGGCCGGGCTGCAATGCGCCCGGGAGCTGCAGGCCGCCGGGCGCGAGGTGCAGGTGTGGGAGGCCTCGGACGATGTCGGGGGCCGGATCCGGACCGACCGGGTCGACGGCTTCCTGGTGGACCGCGGGTTTCAGGTGCTGAATCCCGCCTACCCCGCGGTCCGCCGCTGGGTCGACGTCGAGGCCCTGGCGCTGCAGGCTTTCGGTGCCGGCCTCCGGGTCCGCCGCGAGGACTCCCTGGCCGTCCTCGCCCATCCCGTCCGTGAGCCGCGCCTGATCCTGCAGACCCTGCGCAGCGGGCTGTTGGGCCCCCGCTCTGTCGCGGGGCTGCTGCGGTGGGCGGCCCCGGCGTTCGCCGGCCGCCGGCGGCATCCCTCCAGAGACGTTCCCCTGAGGCAGGCCCTGGACCGGGCCGGATGCGCCGGCGAACTGCGCAGGGCAGTGGACCGGTTCCTTGCCGGAGTCCTGCTCGAAGACGAGGGCAGCACCTCCAACGACTTCGCGCTGCAGCTGATGCGCGTCTTTGCGACCGGGGTGCCCGGGCTGCCGCGCGACGGCATGCAGGCCCTCCCCCGGCAGCTGGAGGACAGCCTCACCACCCCGGTCCGCCTTTCGACCCGGGTGGAGTCGATCACTCCGGACGGGGACGCGGCCCTGGTCACCGCCGCGGATTCCCGGCTCCGGGCCCGCCATGTTGTCCTCGCCGCCGATCCGGTTAATGCCGCCAGGCTGGCCGGCGGCACCGTCCCGGCCATGAAGGGGGTGCTGACGCACTGGTTCGCTGCCGACGCGGCTCCCAGCGCGGCGGACATGCTCTACGTCGATGCCCGCACGCACCCGGCCGGGCCGCTGGTCAACGCGGCCGTCATCTCCAACGCGGCGCCCAGTTACGCCCCCGCCGGGCGGCACCTGATCCAGACCTCCGCGCTGCTGGGCCCTGGCCGGCCGGTCCCGACCGACGACGACGTCCTCCGCCACGCCGCGGAGCTTTTCGGTTCCTCCACGGCCGGCTGGGAGCTGGTGGCACGCCACGAGGTCCCGCAGGCCCTGCCCCTGCAGCCGCCGCCGTTGCGGTCCCGGCAGCCGATGGAGGGCCCGTCCGGGCTGGTCATCTGCGGGGACCACCGGGAGACGGCGTCCATCAACGGTGCGCTCGTCAGCGGCCACCGCGCCGCCCTTGCCATCCTCGGACGCCCCCGGTGACCTTTTCCGTGTCGCGCCGGATCGCCGCGTCCGCGGAGGATGTCTGGGCGCTGCTCACCGATACCGGGAAGTGGCCGGACTGGGGGCCGTCGATCACCGGCGTCGAGCCGGCCGGCGGAGTCCCCGCCGGGCCCGCAACCGGAGGGCTGGCGCCGGGCAGCCGCGGCAGGGTCCGCACCGTCCTGGGCGCGGCGCTGCCGTACACCGTGACGGCGTTTGAGCCCGGACGGTCCTGGTCCTGGTCCGTGGCGGGGGTCCCGGCCACGGGCCACCGGGTCGTTCCGCAGGACGGCGGCTGCCTCGTCACGTTCACGGTCCCGTGGTGGGCACCGGCCTACCTTCCGGTGTGCGCCGTGGCGCTGCGCCGGATCGAGCGGCTCGCGACCCGTTAGGCCTTCTGCCACCGCCGGTTAGCCCGGACTCTCAGCCGCCGGAGCAGGCCCGGACGAGGACAACCTCGAAGCTGGTTGCTGCGGGGGTGGCGAACTTCGCATTGACCAAAGCGAGAGTATCGCCGAACAGCGCCGCCGTCGTCGGGACGTCGAAGTCCTTGCTGGTGATGACTTCCTGCACCTCGCCGCTGCGCAGCGAGCCGTTCAGGTCGATCCTGCTGACCTGGTTGAGGAAGTTCTGCACGGCCCAGAGCGTGTCGCCACGGACGGCGATGCCGTCCACGTTCGTCACGGTGACAGGGGCCCCGGAGGAGTCCGTGACCTTGATCAGCTTGTTCGATCCGTCATCGGGGTCCACGGCGTAGAGGGCGCCGCGGCCCGTGTGGGAGACGATCAGCCGGTCGCCGTCGTCGGCCGCGGCGATGCCGTTGAGGTTGAAACCCCCATCCACGGTGCCGGCGGGCGCATCGAGCGACAGGGTCCGGGCGTCGCCCGGTTGCCCGTCGCGGCTGATCGGGATCCGGTAGAGCTCACCGGCCCGGGAGTTGGTGAACCACGCGCCGTCCCGGGTCACGGTGACGTCGTTGATGAAACCGGCACCGGCCGGCGCCAGGTCGTAGACTTTCACGGTCTTTTTCGTCTCGAGGTCATAGACATAGGCCTGGCCGGTGGCGCCCCCTGCGACGAAGAGCAGGTCGTTGTCCCGGTCGACTTTCATGCCGACGGCTGCCCGGCCCTCCGGCGCCGTGAGGAACAGTCTTGCCGTGCCTTTCCCGATGTCTCCCCGGAAGATGTTCCCGTTGAGCAGGTCGCCGGCGAAAAACGTGTCACCCTCCCCTGCGGCGATGCCTTCAGCGCCGGTGGCGCCGGGGAGCCTGATCACCGGGGACCGCTCATCCCGGTCCGTGCCGGAAGCGGCGGCCAGGGGCGCCGGCACGAGGAACGCCGCAAGGGCGATGATGCCCACAGCGGTTCTGCGGATTGATTTTCCTGCATGATTGTTGCGCATGATGTGCTCCGGACTCGGGCTTTCCGCGCGGGCTGGCCGGTACGGGAGCTCGGCACGGTGGTCCTTTCAGTTTAGGCAGGCGGGCCGGTGCGGGCCAGAGCCCGCGAGCCGCGGCACCTTTTCCCGGCCCGGTCATCTGGGTGCCGTTTCCGCCGCGGGGGGCGGCCCGCACCGCAACGCGATACATTGGCAGGCATGAGCGAAGCCACCCCCGCCGGCCGCGGCACCATCCTGGTCCTCAACGGACCCAACCTGAACCTGCTCGGCACCCGCGAACCCGAGAAGTACGGCACCGCCACCCTGGCCGACGTCGAACAGCTCGCCAAGGACACCGGCGCGGCGCACGGGCTCGACGTCGAGTGCTTCCAGTCGAACCACGAGGGTGCCCTCGTGGACGCCATCCATGCCGCCCGCGGCAGGGCAGCCGGCATCGTGATCAACGCCGGCGCGTACACGCACACCTCGGTGGCGATCCGGGACGCCATCTCCGCGGTGCAGCTGCCCGCCGTCGAGGTCCACATCACGAATGTCCACGCCCGCGAGGCGTTCCGGCACCATTCGTACCTCTCGGACATCTGCAAGGCCGTGATCGCCGGGGCAGGGATCCTCGGCTACCGGTTCGCCGTCGAGTACCTCGCCGGACTGCAGGGCAGCCGGGACTGAGCATGTCCGCCGTCGACCCCGTCAGTCCAGGCCCCCGTTCCGGGGATCCGGCTTCCGGGGATCCGGCCGCGGGGGAACCGGGCGGTGCGGAACCGGGCGGTGCGGAACCGGGCGGTGCGGAACCGGGCGGTGCGGAGCCGGGCGGTGGGGAACCGGGCGGTGCGGAACCGGGCGGTGCGGAGCCGGGCGGTGGGGAACCGGTCGGTGGGGAACCGGTCGGTGCGGAGTCCGCCACGGCGCAGTGGTACCGGCACTTCGGCACCGTCGAAGCGCCCGGAAACTCCAGTTGCTACGCCGCCTGGTCGGTGGGCATCGCGGAGGACCCGGAACTGCTCCGGCGGATCGATCAGTGGCCGTACAACAAGCGCCAGCCGCTGCTGATGCTGGCGGCTGCACGATTCCTCGGCGCACAGATCAGCCCCTACCCGGACTTCCGGGCGTTCCTGGACGCGCACTGGGAGGGCGTGTCCCGGATCGTGCTCACCCGCGCCACCCAGACCAATGAGGCTGGGCGCTGCGCCGCCCTGCTGCCGTCCCTGGCGCAGATCGCGGCCGAGGGCGGGCGCCCGCTGGCGCTCATCGAGGTCGGGGCCTCGGCCGGGCTGGCCCTGTTTCCGGACCGCTACGGCTATCAGTACGACGCCGGTCCCGGGCTCACACGACTGTCCCCTGCCGGTGCCGCGGCCGGCAGCTTCCCGGTCCTGGCCTGCTCCGTCACCGGGCCGGTCCCGCTGCCGGCGGAGCTCCCGCGGGTGGTCTGGCGAGCGGGGATCGACCTCAATCCCCTCGACGTCCGCAACGCCGACGACGTCGCGTGGCTGGAGGCGCTGATCTGGCCCGAGCAGGACTTCCGCCGCGAACGGCTGGGCCGTGCGATCGCGATTGCCCAGGCGGATCCGCCCCTCCTCGTGGCCGGGGACCTCAACGATAAGCTCCCCGCCCTGGCCGCGCAGGCGCCGTCGGACGCCACCCTGGTAATCTTCCACAGCGCGGTCATGCCCTACCTTGGCTCGGAGGCCCGGGACCGGTTTCGCGCCACCATGGCGAGCCTCGCCGTCGAACGCGGCTGCCACTGGCTGTCCAACGAAGGGCACACGGTGATCATCCAGGCGGACGGCTCCAGCGTGGTCCCCGAGATGGACGAGTCCCGGCTCCGCGGCCGCTTCCTGCTGCTGCACAACGGCAGGCCCAGGGCGATCACCGGCCCGCACGGCCAAAGCCTGGAATGGCTTTAGCGCCCTGAAGCCCGGACTCCGGGCGGCCGGCGCTGCTCCAGGATGCCAGGTCTACCCCGGATGCACTGTTAGTTCTGGATGCACTGGCCCGGGGAGACAGCATCGCCAAGGCCCGGGGCCCGGGCGGCCACCGGTCCCAGATCCGTCATGGTGATGGCATAGCCGAGCGAGGATTCGCCCGTGGCCTTGGCAAAAATCACTCCCGCCACCTGGCCCTCGGTGGTCAGCAGCGGGCCTCCGGAGTTGCCCGGCTGGACGTCCCCGGCGATCCGGTACACGTCCTCCGGCGCGGGGTTGTTGCCGTAGATGTCCGGGACCAGCACCGTCGCGATGTCCTGCACCGTGGCTGGCCTGGACTGGAACGGGCCGCCATGGGGGTAGCCGGAAAACGCTGCCGGGCTGCCGGCCGGCAGGTCGGAACTGAGCGGCAGCGGGACGGAGCGCAGTCCGTCTACGGCCACGACCGCGAGGTCGTGCTGGGCGTCGAAGTACACCACGCGCCCGGGCAGGGCGCCGCCGCCGGGAATCTCCACCACCGGTTCCGGCACGCCGGCGACCACGTGGGCGTTCGTGACAACCCGGCCCGGCGACACCACGAAACCGGTGCCGGTCTGGTTCTGGCCGCACTGGTACGCGGTTCCCGCGATTTTCAGGACCGACGCCGCGGCCCGGTTCAGGGCGGGCGTGTCGGTGCTGGCGTCCGGGACCACTACCGGCTGGCCCTGCCCGATGCCCTCGAACAGCGTCGGGATGCCGCCGCCGATCACAGCGGACCGCAGCTGGGCCATGGAGGTTTTGAGCGGCACGGGGGTCGCGCCGTCGATGAAGCGGATCACCTTGGACTCGGCGAGCGGCTGAGAAACGAAGGGAACGCCCAGCGCCCCGATGCTGAAGGCCAGCATCGACATGACCAGGGCGGAGACCACCACGTTGACGCCGCCGCCGGCCAGCCGGTCCATGGACCGGAGCGGGCGGATCCGCACGACGCTGCGGATCCGGCGCCCGATGGCGGTGCCCAGGCCGTGCCCCAGGACCATCAGCAGCACGGCGGCAGCAATGATCGCCGTGAGGCGCCAGCCGCTGTCCTCGACCAGGCCGCTGACGATGGGGACGGACACGAACGCAGCCACGGCCCCCGCGGCGAAGCCTGCGATGCCGCCGACGGTGACCAGGAAGCCGTTGCGCAGGCCGTGGAACAGGTAGGACAACAGCGTCACGATCAACACGAGATCCAAGATGGTCAAGCCGAACACCAATGCTCCTTACAGGCAGGTAAGCCCCAATTCTACCGGCGCCGGCTGACAGTTTGCCGTGCGCGGGCGGAGCCCGGAGCCGGCCCTCGCTCTCCTCCCGCCACGACGTTTGGTGCGATTCGGTGCCAAGTACGTCACAGACGCGCCAAAATTCTGAAACAATGGCTAAAGCGCCCCAGCCGACACAGTTTTAGTCAGGAGATTTCATGGATATCGAGGTACTGCGCCGCGCACCCCTTTTCGCCACGCTCGACGACGAGGCGTTCCGTCTGCTGACGGACGAACTCACCGAGGTGGACCTCTCACGCGGAGCCTCGGTATTCCGGGAAGGCGACCAGGGCGACCAGCTCTATTTCATCGTGTCCGGCAAGGTTAAGCTCGGACGCACGTCCCCGGACGGCCGGGAGTCGCTGCTGGCCATCCTCGGTCCGGGCGAGCTCTTCGGCGAAATGGCGCTGTTCGACCCGAGCCCGCGTACCGCCACGGCAACGGCCGTCTCGGAAACGCGCCTGGCCGGGCTGAAGAATGAGAGCCTCAACGCCCTGCTGCGCACCCGCCCGGAGGTTTCGGCACAGCTGCTGCAGGCCCTGGCCCGCCGCCTGCGCCGCACCAACGATTCCCTTTCCGACCTGGTATTTTCCGACGTTCCGGGCCGTGTGGCCAAGGCGCTGCTGGACCTGGCGGACCGCTTCGGCCGTCCCGCGACCGACGGTGTCCTGGTGGCCCACGAGCTCACGCAGGAAGAACTGGCCCAGCTCGTCGGAGCCTCCCGCGAAACGGTCAACAAGGCCCTCGCCGAATTCGTGCAGCGCGGCTGGCTGCGCCTGGAGGCCCGCGCCGTCGTCATCCTCGACATGCAGCGCCTCCGCCAGCGCTCCCGCTAAGCCTGTTTGGCAGCACCCCGACGGCCGGCCCGCGAAAACGGCGCCGGCTTTCGGGTTTAAGCCTGCCGCACGCCCCGCGGGGGACAGGGGACATGCCCATTCCTCGCGGCAACGGGTGGACACGATGCCATCATGTCCACCGGCCCGGCCCAGCAGGGGACATGTCCAGTGGCGGGCACGGAATGGCCCGGGCACGCGAGGGACATGTCCAGTGGCGCGCGCGGAATGGAACCAGTATGCGTGGGACATGTCCAGCGGTGGGCTCCGGATCCTCTGGACATGCCCATTCCTCGCGGCAGCGGGTGGACACAGTGCCATCATGTCCACTGGCCTGGCCCGGCAGGGGGCATGTCCCGTGGCGGGCGGGGTGAGCCGATCCGTGACCCGTACGCCGCGGCCGGGTCAGCGTTCGCGCTGGGGCTCTCCGGCGACGGTCTTGGCCGCCTCGACCTCGAGCATCAGCTGGCCGTCTTCCTCGACGAGCTTCGGCTGGTACACGTGGGCCTTGCGCTTGTAGCTCAGGTAGGCGATGCACCCGTTCGCGGCGGCCATCTTCTCGAGCATGATCTCCGAGCCGGGCACCAGCAGCTGGCCGAGGGTGCGTCCGACTGTGTTCTCCTGGCCCACCTCATCACCGAGCGCGGAGGTGTCCCGTCCCTCGATGACCTTCCGGACGCACACCCAGCGGCCCCACACACCCTTGCTGGCCAGCAACGACGGCTCCTGGTTCATCGGCACCGTGGCCGCGAAATAGCGGGTGTTGAAGCGGCGGTGCGCGAAGTCCGGGCTGAGCCAGTTGACCAGGGGCTTGAGCAGGTCCGTCCGCACCGAGAGTCCGCGTTTGGCGAGCACGTCAGTGAAGGACTTCTCCTGTTCCGCCACCGCAACCCGGGCCCGCATCCATTCAGCCTTGGAAGTCGCTTCCACTGTGGTGGACAGGTCCGGTCCGGCCAGGAGGATGCCGGTTTCCTCGAACAGTTCACGGATGGCACCCACCACATGGCGGCGCGCCAGCCCGATGTCAGCGGTCCCCATGTGCTCAGCCCAATACTGCGGCGAGGGGCCCAGCCAGCCGACGGCGTCGTCGTCGGACGCCTCCAGCGACCCGCCGGGAAAGGCGAGGACCCCCAGCGGTGACGATCCAGGCCGGTATCCCAGCCAGGTCTCCAGGCCGGTCGGTGAGTCACGCAGCAGCACCACCGCGGACGCGAAGCGGGGCGCGCGCGGGGTCCGCTCGCCGTGTTCAATCCAGCTGCGGGCCGCCCCCTCGAGATCCGGGGGAAGAGCAAACAGGCGTCGGGCTAGCTGAGGCAACGGAGCTGACCTGCCCTTAGGCGAATTCGGCGATCAGTTCGACTTCAACAGGGGAGTCGAGGGGAAGTACCGCCACGCCGACGGCGGAGCGTGCGTGCTGGCCTGCGTCGCCGAGGACCCTGCCGAGCAGTTCAGACGCGCCGTTGATGACACCGGCCTGGCCGGTGAAGGACGGGTCGGAGGAGACAAAGCCGACAACCTTGACGATCCGCGTGATGCGGTCCAGGTCCCCGATGACGCTTTTGACGGCAGCCAGGGCGTTGACGGCGCAGACGGCGGCGTACTGCCTTGCGGCTTCCGGTGAGACCGTGGCCTCGTCCGAGGCGCCTTCGGTGCCGGAGGAGACCTTGCCGGTCGCTTCGAGCAAGCCGTTAATGAACGGCAGCTGGCCGGAGGTGTAGACGTGGTTGCCGGAGATCACAGCCGGGACGTAGGCGGCAACCGGGGCGGCGACCTCCGGCAGGGTCAGGCCGAGCTCGGCCAGGCGCTGCTCGACGGCGGACGGCGCGCCCGCCGCGGCGGCGCTGTCCGCCGGTGTTCCGGGGACGGCCGAGGCGCCCGGGGCGGCCGATGCGGGGGTGCTCATGGCTACTGCTTCTCCCGCTTCAGGTAGGCAACCAGGCCGTTCCCTTCGGGGCCGGGGACAACCTGGACAAGCTCCCAGCCGTCGTCACCCCACTGGTCCAAAATCTGCTTTGTGGCATGGATAATGAGCGGAATCGTGGCGTACTCCCATTTGGTCATGAGCTAAAGCCTAGTCCTTGCCGGTAAAGTGGAAAACATGGCGACTGGTAAGAACCCCATATTTGACACGGCCACCACCCTCGGAAAGATCCTTCTTTTCCTGGGCGTGAGCGCCATTTGCGGCGTCCTGGTGGCGGGACTGCTGGTCCCTGCGGCCGCCGTCACCGGCAGTTCGGCCAGCGGATCGATCAAGTTCTTCGAGACGCTGCCGGCCGAACTGCAGGTCGACCCGCCGAGCCAGTCGACGTCGATCCTGGCCTCCGACGGCAGCGTGATCGCCAACCTGTACGCCGAGAACCGCACCCGGGTTCCCCTCGACCAGATGTCGCCGTACGTAAAGGACGCCGTCATCGCCATCGAGGACAGCCGCTTCTACGAGCACGGCGGCGTGGACACCACCGGCATCATGCGCGCACTCGTCAGCACGGCCCGCGGTAACCGGCAGGGCGCGTCGACCATCACCCAGCAGTATGTGAACAACGTCATCAACTCCTCCCTCGAAGCCGAGGGCAAAAGCGATCAGGTCTTGCTGAACGGTGTGAACAAGGGCGTCGGCGACAAACTGCGGGAAATGAAGCTCGCCATCGCGCTGGAGAAAAAGTTCACCAAGGAGCAGATCCTGGAGGGCTACCTCAACATCGTGTTCTTCAACCGGGACGCCTACGGCATCGAGGCGGCATCCAAGTTCTTCTTCAGCACTACCGCCAAGGACCTGACCCTGCCGCAGGCCGCGCTGCTGGCCGGCCTGGTCAACAGCCCGTCGTTCTTCGACCCGATCAGCAACCCGGAAAACGCCAAGGCCCGCCGCGACCTGGTGCTCGACTCTATGCTGACCCAGGGCAAGATCCAGCAGGCCGAGTACGCCGCCGCCGTGGCCACACCGGTGGAAACGAAGATCACCCAGCCCCGCCAGGGCTGCGCCTACTCGGCGACGGCCCCCTACTTCTGCGACTACGTGCTGCACCTGATGCTGAACAACCCGGCGTACGGCGCCGACGCCGACGAACGCGAGCGGAAGGTCTTCCGCGGCGGCCTGACCATCAAAACCACACTGGACCCGAACGCCCAGGCCGTGGCGCAGGCCCAGGTTGAGGGCTCCGCCGGGGAGAACCCGGACAAGTGGGGCGCCTCGCTGGTCTCCGTGCAGCCGGGCTCCGGCAAAATCGTCTCGATGGCCCAGAACACGCAGTTCCTGGAGGCCGAAGGCAAGTTCAACAATGTCATCAACTTCAACGTGGACATGCGCGACGCCCAGGGCAATGACCTCGGCGGGCTGGGCGGGTTTCAGCCCGGTTCCACGATGAAGCCGTTCACCTTCGCCGCGTGGCTCAACGAGGGCAAGTCCATGAACACGGTCCTCAACGGTTCCGTGCGCCGGTACCCGCTGAACTACCGGTGGAAGAACACCTGCCCCACCATGGTGGACGGCGCCTACAACACGGCGGAGAAGGGCCTGGGCGCCGCGGACGACCTGCAGAACGCCGAAGACGGCTACTACAAGAACATGAGCGTTGTCGACGGGCTGGCAAACTCGATCAACACGATGACCTTCGCCACGGCGGCGCAGGTCGACCTCTGCGGCATCCAGAAGATCGTTGACGCCGCTGGAATCCATGCCGGCCAGACCAACGAGCCCGTACCGATGACGCGCCTGTCCAACCTGATCGGCGCCACCCAGACCTCGCCGCTGACCATGGCCAGCGCGTTCGCCACCTTCGCGAACAACGGGAAGTACTGCCAGCCGATCGCCATCGAGTCGGTGACGGACGCGACCGGCGCCCAGCTCCCGGCCCAGGCCACGAACTGCCGCGACGCGATCAAACCCGAAGTTGCCCGCGGCGTGAGCTACGCGCTGCAGGAGGTCCTCAACCGCGGCTCCGGCTCCCTGATCCGGCCGCGGATTTCGACCCGGACCAGCTTCCCGATCGCCGCCAAGACCGGCACCAACGACCCCAACAACTCCACGTGGGTGGTCGGCTACACGAGCGGCCTGGCGACGGCCTCCTGGTTCGGCGACGCGCTGGGCGGCCAGGACCGGCCGGGACGCGACCTGACCCTCAACGGCAAGTTCTACAAGGCCATCGACGGTTACATGATCGCGGGCCCGCAGTTCTCGAACTACATGACCCAGGTGGCGCCGGCCTACGGCACGGACCCGTTCACGGCCCCGCCGTCGAACCTGGTGACCGGTCCGGCACCGGCACCCAGGCCGTCCACCCAGCCGATGCCGGCCCCGTCCGGCCCCGCATCGCCCAGCCCGGCGCCGAGTGAGCCCGCGCCGAGCGAGCCCGCGCCGCCGGGCCAGCAAGACGTGCCCAAGCCGTGACCGGGCTTGACTCGCTGGCAAGCCGCGTCCGAAGCTTCGGGCGCGGCTTCGCCGTCACCGCCGCCGCCGGGGCCATGACCGGTGCCGCTGCCACCGGATACGGGCTCTGGGAGAAGAACCAGTTCGTGCTCCGCGAAGAGACCCTGCCGATCCTCCCGGCCGGCTTCGGCCCGATCCGGGTGCTGCACCTGAGCGACATCCACTTCGTGCCCGGCCAAAGCCGGAAGGCCGAATGGCTGTCCTCGCTGGCGGAGCTGGAGCCGGATCTGGTGGTGAACACCGGCGACAACCTCAGCCATGTGGAGGCCGTGGAACCCCTGCTGGAGTCGCTGCGCCCGCTGATGACGTTCCCCGGAGTGTTCGTCCCCGGCTCCAACGACTACTTCGCGCCGCGGCTGAAGAACCCGGCCTCCTATTTCCTCGGGCCGTCCTCGAAACCCAAGGGCCCGGCCAAGCTCGATTGGCCGCGGCTCCGCGCCGGCTTCGGGATGGGCGGCTGGGTGGACCTGACCAACCGCTGCCAGTCGCTCGTGATCAAGGGCCTGCGCGTTGACTTTTCCGGGGTGGACGATCCGCACCTGGGGCTCGAACGGTACGCCGGCTGGCCCCGGGGCACCAAGGGCCAGGACGCCAGGCCGCACCTGCGGGTCGCCGTCATTCATGCCCCGTACCAACGCGTCCTGGACCACTTCACCGGGGACGACGCCGATCTGCTGCTGGCGGGGCACACCCACGGCGGCCAGATCTGCGTCCCCGGATTCGGGGCCCTCGTCGACAACTGCGACCTCCCGACCTGGCGCGCCAAAGGCCTGCACGACTGGGAAAACAAGGGACGCACGACGCCGGTGAACGTGTCCGGCGGCATCGGCACCTCCCGCTTCGCCCCGGTCCGGATCGCCTGCAAGCCCGAGGCCGTGCTGCTCACGCTCACCGCGCGTTCCTGAGCCTGCCCCGCTCCCCCTCCACCACGGGACATGCCCTCCCCTCGGACCCACGAGTGGACATAGTAGGCCTATGTCCACTCCCCGCGCCCGCCACTGGACATGCCCCCTCGGGCACCCGGGGCCACCACGGGACATGCCCTCCCCTGGACCCCGCGGCTGGACATAATGCGCATATGTCCACTCCTCGCGGCCAAGACTGGACATGTCCCGCGACCCGGACGGACATGTCCCGCGGGGAGCGGCGCGCCGGGCGGGACATTGCGGAATGTAATTACTGCGCGAGATCCTGATGCTGTCCATTTCTATGTGAACCCGGTCACGCGATGGCCTAGGGTAGTTGCTACAGGAAACTACATCCCGTTGCGTCAGATATCCGCACGTGCATTTGAAGAAGCAGGCATGGCCACGCAGACCTCATTTTTCTCCTCCATCAGCCGTCTCTATCCCCACGTCAAGCCGATTATCCCGCGGCTCATCCTGGGGCTGCTCTGCGCCCTGCTCGCCAGCGTCGTGGCCCTGGCCATCCCCCAGGTGCTGCGGGTACTCGTCAACGAGTCCCTCCAGCCCGGCGGCAGCGCGGACGCGGTCTGGCTGGCCTCCCTCATCATCCTGGGCCTCGGCATCGCCGAAGCCGGCCTCGTGGCGCTGCGCCGGCAGTTCGTGATCAATCCCGCCACCATGGTCGAGACGCGGATGCGGGTGTCCCTCTATGGCCACCTGCAGGACCTGACAGTGTCCTTCCACGACCGCTGGGGATCCGGGCAGCTGCTCTCCCGCGCCATGACGGACCTGAACTTCCTGCGCCGCTGGATGGCCTTCGGCGCCATCATGCTGGTGGTGACCACTCTGACCGTGGTGATCGGCGTTGTGGTGATGTTCACAATGAGCTGGCAGCTGGCGCTGATCTTCCTCGCCGCCGCCTTGCCGATCATGATCTACGGTTTCCGGTTCCGCACCCGCTTCAGCAAGGTGGCCCGCCGCAGCCAGGACCAGGCCGGCGACCTCGCGACCACGGTCGAGGAATCCGTCCACGGGATCCGCGTGCTCAAGGCCTTCGGCCGCAGCCGCGAGGCGCTGGAGAACTTCAACGAACTGGCCGAGGAGCTCCGCCAGACCGAGATCGTCAAGGCCAAGCACGTCGCGACCTTCAGCCTCGTCGTCACCCTCCTGCCCGAGCTGGCCCTCGGCGCCGGCCTCGTCGTCGGCGTCGTCCTGGCCTCCACCGGAGAGCTGAGCATCGGCGCCCTCGTGGCGTTCTTCGCCACTGCCGCCGTGATCGCCACCCCGGTGGAGTTCTCCGGCCTGCTGCTGGCCATGGCCCTCACCGCCAAGACCGCCGTGGACCGGCACTTCGAGGTCATGGACGCGGCGAACACCATCACCGGCCCCGAGCAGCCCCGCCGCCCCGCCGAGCTCAAGGGCGCCCTCAGCTTCAACAGCGCCACCTTCGCCTATCAGGACGCCCCGGACAAACCGATCCTGAAGGACATCAACCTGGACATCCGGCCCGGCGAAACCATGGCCCTGGTGGGCACCACCGGCAGCGGCAAAAGCGCCCTGCTCCAGCTGGTCCCCCGGCTCTATGACGTTACCGGCGGTTCCATCACCATCGACGGGGTGGACCTGCGCGAGTTCAGCGTCGAGGAGCTCCGCACGGTGGTCGCCGTCGCGTTCGAGGACACCACCTTGTTCTCCAGCTCGGTCCGCGACAACGTGCTGCTTGGTGCCCCCGCGGGCCTTCCGGCCGAGCGCCGCGAGGCCGCCCTCGAGGAGGCGCTCGACGTCGCCCAGGCCCACTTCGCCTACTCGCTCCCGGACGGCCTGGACACCCTGATCGGCGAGGAGGGCCTCAGTCTCTCCGGCGGGCAGCGGCAGCGGATCGCCCTGGCCCGGGCCATCGCCGCCCGGCCCAAGGTCCTGGTTCTGGACGATCCACTCTCCGCGTTGGACGTAAACACCGAGGAACTCGTCGAGTCGGGGCTGCGGGAGGTGCTCGCCGACACCACGACCCTGATTGTGGCCCACCGGCCCTCCACCGTGGCGCTGGCGGACCGGGTGGCGCTGCTGGAGGAGGGCCGGATCACCGCGGTCGGCACCCACACCGAACTGCTCGCGGAGAACCGGCACTACCGCTACGTGATCGCCAGCCTCGACCCGGAACCGCGGGATCTGGACTCCGATCTGCTCGATTCCGAACTGTCGGGCCTCAACGCCGAGGAGCTTTCCCGATGAGCAGCGCAACCTTCGGCACGGCGAACGAGGACAACGCGCACCTGTCCAAGAGTGAGAGCAAGACTGTCCGGCGCCGCTCCCTGGCCCTGCTCGGTTCACTCATCCGCCCGGTCCGCCGGCGGTTCTGGCTGACCATTGCCGCGGTCGTGCTGTCCCAGGCGGCGCGGGTCGCCGGGCCCGTACTGATCGCTTTCGGCATCGACAGGGCCCTGCCCGCCCTGAGCGCCGGCGACAACCTCCCGCTGCTGCTGACCGGCCTCGCCTACCTGGCCGCCGCCGTCGCGACGGCGTGCCTCACCGCGCTGTACGTGACCTCGACGGCGCGGCTGAGCCAGGCGATGCTGCTGGATTTGCGCGTCCGGGTTTTCCGGCACACCCAGCGGCTCAGCCTGGAATTCCACGAAAAGTACACCTCGGGACGCATCATCGCCCGGCAGACCTCGGACCTGGAGGCGCTGCGCGAACTCCTGGACTCCGGAATCAGCTCGCTGGCCTCGGGGATGGTGTTTATGGTGTTCACGGCCGTGGCAGTGTTTGCCCTCGACTGGCGGAGCGGGCTCCTGGTCCTGGCCGCCGGCGTGCCGATGTACTTCCTAGCCCGCTGGTACCAGAAACATTCCCAGATCGCGTTCCGCGAATCCCGCGTGGTCTCAGCCCGGCTGATCGTGCACTTCGTTGAAACCATGACCGGCATCCGCGCGGTCAAGGCCTTCCGCAAGGAACGCGAAAACGCCGCCCGCTACGCCGGCCTCGCCGAGGACTACCGCAGGGTCACGGTGCGCTCCATCAACCTCAACGGCATCTTCCAGCCCGGCCTGGTGCTGATCGGCAACGTCTGCGTCGCCGTCGTCCTGCTCTCCGGCGGCTTCCGGGTGCTCAGCGGCGAGCTCGCCGTCGGTGTGCTGCTGGCCCTGATCCTGTCCACCAAGCGCTTCTTCCAGCCGGTGGACCAGATGGCCATTTTCTACAACTCCTTCCAGAGCGCCCAGGCGGCGCTGGAGAAAGTCTCCGGACTGCTCGAGGAGATCCCCACCGTCCGGCCGCCCAAGAATCCGGTGGCCCTGCACGATGCCAAGGGAACCATCGACTTCAAGGGCGTGGAATTCCGCTACGGCGACGGCCCGGTCATCATCCCCACCTTGGACCTGCACATCCCCGCCGGCCAGACCGTGGCGCTGGTGGGCCAGACCGGCGCCGGGAAGTCCTCCTTCGCCAAGCTGATCGCCCGCTTCTACGACGTCTCTGCCGGCGCCCTCACGCTCGACGGCGTGGACGTCCGGGAGCTGGCGACGGCGGATCTGCGCCGGAACGTCGTGATGGTCACCCAGGAGGCCTTCCTGTTCAGCGGCTCCGTCGCGGACAACATCGGCCTGGGCCGGCCCGGGGCCTCCCGCGAGGAGATCGAGGCAGCCGCGAAAGCCGTGGGCGCCCACGAGTTCATCAAGGACCTCCCGGAAGGCTACGACACGGACGTCAACAAGCGCGGCGGCCGCGTGTCCGCCGGGCAGCGCCAGCTGATCAGCTTCGCCCGCGCCTTCCTGGCCCGGCCCGCCGTGCTGATCCTGGACGAGGCCACCTCCTCGCTGGACATCCCGTCCGAACGGCTCGTGCAGGCCGGCCTCGCCGGACTGCTGCAGGGAACGGGCGCCGACGGCGGCCGGACCGCCCTCATCATTGCGCACCGCCTGTCGACGGTGGAGACCGCCGACCGGGTCCTCGTGGTCCACGACGGGCGGGTCGTCGAGGACGGCCCCCCGGCGCAGCTGATCGGTGGCGGCGGCCGCTTCGCGCAGCTGCATGGGGCGTGGAAGGATTCCCTCGTCTGAATCCTTTGGCGCTGGGCGGTTTCTGATGCGGGGCGCCGGCCACCCGATTTCGCATCCGGGGTCCTGATCGGATACTCTTGTGAAGTTGCTTTTGAAGTAACGGATCGGGATGTGGCGCAGCTTGGTAGCGCGCGTCGTTCGGGACGACGAGGTCGCAGGTTCAAATCCTGTCATCCCGACCAATCAAGAAGAGGGCCTTCCCCTGGAAGGCCCTCTTTTTCGTGTTTCCGGGCCCGGCGGCCACCGGGCAGCCATGTGACCGGCAACAGAAATGGCCCCGAGACAGGGTCCACACCCGTCCCGGGGCCATCAATAAGAGGCCGCTGCCTACATGGGATCAGGCCAGTTGCCGATGTTGGTGGAGAAGGTCATCGGGTCGGGCCAGTTGCCGATCGCCGAGAGGCTGCCGTTGGTGGAACCCATGGGATCGGGCCAGTTTCCGATAGCCAGTGTGGTGCCACCCATGGGGTCGGGCCAGTTGCCGATGGCGCTGATTGACAGGACTGCGGGAGCCGCTGCGGAGAGAGCCAGCGCCCCCGCCAGCGCGAGGGAAGCTGCAATCTTCTTGATCATGTGGGTTCCTCAATACGGGTCGGAAACGCGAGTCGGACACATTGCAAAGCCAGTACTGGCCCTTGTTGACATACATTGTAAAATGGCTTGCACAGAGACTGTCAAGCATTTAGTACAAAGACTGTCCGGAATTAGGAGGTATCCGTGGGGAACGGATTCGGGGAGAAACTCCGAGCGGAAAGGCTCGAACGCGGCCTGACGCAAGCGGAATTGGGCCGGGATCTGTACTCGCCCAGCTACATCTCCCTGCTGGAGACCGGGCGCCGTGAACCGACTGCGGATGTGATCGAGGAGCTGGCCCGCCGGCTCGACCTCGCCCCGAAGGCGCTGGAAGCGTGGAGCCAGCCGGTGTCGGTCAGCGATGCCGAGTATGTCCTCGCGGGCCTCTATGCGCGCCAGGCCTGGGATCTCCGGGACTACGCGCTGGCGGCGACCCACGCCGCCGCTGCGGCCCAGATAGCCCTTGACGCCAAGAACACCAGCGCCTGGTGGAACATGAGCTACATGCAGGCCGAGTGCCTGATGAAGCAGGGCCAGCTGAAGGAATGCCAGGACCTTGTGCAGCGGCTGCTGGACCACCCGATGGCCGCCGAATCGGCGGGGCTGGGGGTCCGGGCCCGCCAGATGCTCGCGGCCGTGTGCCACGGCCAGGGGCAGCTGGCCGTCGCCGTCGAACACGCGCAGGAGGCCGTGCGTCTTTGCGCCGCGCTGCCGAAGGGTTCCACCCTGATTATTGGTGCGCTGCGGGCCCTCATCGGCGCGCTGGCCGAAAGCGGCCGGCTGGACGAGGCTTGGGAGTACTGCCAGGCCATGAACGAGCAGATGGATGACCACTCCATGACCCAGCTCGCCGGCGAGGTCGCCTGGGTGATCGGGAACGTGGCCTTCATGCGGCATGACTACACAGAGGGCATCAAATACCACGAGCGGGCGGCCCAGCTACTCTCCCCGGCCAACGACATCGACCTCTGGGCGCGGTTCAACAAAGCCTCGGCCGCCGTCCGTCTGTCCTCCGGGATCGTGGAGCCTGAAACCCTGAAGTCGATCGAGCGCGCCGAACTGGCGCTCTCGATCGTTGGCGGCAACAAGACGGACCAGCTCGAGGTCGCGTTCATCCGGGCCCGCTGGCTCTACCTGACCGGGGACATCGTGGCCGCGGTGCAGAAACTGCGCGAAATCCACGCCGAAAAGGGTGCGCTCGCCAAACACGTCGCCGGGGAGGTGGCCTTGCTGCTCGGCAAGGCGCTTAAGGCCGCCGGGGAGTCCGACGAGGCCCTCGTCTATCTCGACGAAGCACAGAAGGAATTCAGCGCGGCCGGGGCCTCGGACCGGGTCCAGCAGGCGATGGACGCCGTGCTGGAAATCCGGCTCGCGCAGCGCCGGGCGCAGGCCGCGTCAACCGGAGCCTAGGCGGCCGGCTCCGCGCGGCAGCCTGTCCCGCGCGGCCTACGCGAACGTCCGGCCGGTGAGCTTCTCGTAGGCCTCGACGTAGCGGCTGCGGGTGCGGGCGATGACCTCGTCCGGGAGCGCGGGAGGCGCCTCGTCCGAGGACTTGTCCCAGCCGGATTCGGCCGAGGTCAGCCAGTCGCGGACGTACTGCTTGTCGTAGGAGGGCTGGGCCTTGCCCGGCTCATAGGTGGCGGCATCCCAGAACCGTGAGGAGTCCGGGGTGAGCACCTCGTCGCCGAGCGTGATGACGCCGGTGGCGGCGTCGAAGCCGAATTCCACTTTAGTGTCGGCGAGGACGATGCCGCGGCCGCGGGCGGTTTCCTCGGCTTTCGTGTAGATCTCCAGGGTGAGCTCGCGCAGCCGGGAGGCGATGTCCTCGCCCACGATTTCGACGACGGCGTCGTAGGTGATGTTCTCGTCGTGCTCGCCCACCTCGGCCTTCGCGGACGGGGTGAAAATGGCCTCGTCCAGCCGGGACCCATCCACCAGGCCCGCCGGCAGGGGGATGCCGCACACGGTGCGGGACTGCCGGTACTCCAGGAGCCCCGATCCCGTGAGGTAGCCGCGGGCAATGCATTCGATCGGGAACATGTGCAGCTTCTTGCAGATCATCGCCCGGCCCTCCACCGCGGCGGGCACGCCGGCCTCAACCGTGGACGCGAGCACATGGTGCTCCACGCCGAGCTGTTCGAACCACCACAGGCTCAGCTGCGTCAGGATGCGGCCCTTGTCCGGGATCTCGCTGGCGAGGACGTGGTCGTAGGCGCTGATCCGGTCGCTGGCCACGACGAGGACGCACTCCTGGCCGACGCGCTCCGTGATGGACTCGTCCGCCGGAACATAGAGGTCACGGACCTTGCCGGAGTAAATGTGCTTCCAGCCGGGCAGGTCCAGCGTCGCGGTGTCCAAGCCCCTGGGTGCGGACGAGGCGGGGTCGGTGGCATCCGGCACGGAGGCTTCGGGGGTGGTCATGCTCAGGCCTTCGCTTTCGGGACGGCCCCGGGGGTCTGCACTTTGATCTCACCGCGGGCGGCTTTGCCTCCGATGTCGGTGCGGAACTGGCTGCCCTCCAGGTGGACCAGTTCGACGCCGTCGTACGCCCGTTCCCTGGCCTCCACGAGGTCGGTGCCGAGCGCCACCACGGCGAGGACCCGTCCGCCGGCGGACACCACCTTGCCTTCGTCATCGAGCCTGGTGCCGGCGTGGATCACGTGGACGCCCTCGACGGACTCGGCTTTCTTGAGCCCCCGGATGCGGTCGCCGGTGCGCGGCGTGTCCGGGTAGTTTTCGGCGGCGACGACGACGGCGACGGCGGTCTCCTTGGACCAGCGCAGCGGCTGGACCTTGTCCAGTTCGCCCTTGGCGGCTGCCATCAGCAGCCCCCCGAGGGGCGTCTTGAGGCGGGCGAGGACGGCCTGGGTTTCCGGGTCGCCGAAGCGGACGTTGAATTCGATCACGCGGGTGCCGCGGGAGGTCAGGGCCAGGCCGACGAACAGGACACCGACGAACGGGGTCCCGCGGTGCGCCATCTGGTTGACCGTGGGCTGGGCGACCCGGTCGAGGACTTCCTGGACGAGGCCCTCGGGGGCCCATTCCAGCGGGGTGTAGGCGCCCATGCCGCCGGTGTTGGGACCTTCGTCGTTGTCGAAAATCCGTTTGAAGTCCTGCGCCGGGGAGAGCGCGACGCAGTTGCGGCCGTCGCAGAGGACGAAAACGGAGACCTCTGGGCCGTCGAGAAATTCCTCGATCACGACCGTCCCGTTGGCATCGAAGCAGCTCTGCGCGTGCGCCAGCGCCTCGTCCCGGTTCTTGGTGACGACCACGCCCTTGCCGGCGGCAAGCCCGTCGTCCTTGACCACATAGGGGGCGCCGAAGACATCGAGCGCGTCGGCGGCTTCCTCGGCGTTACCGGCCACCCGGGCCATGGCGGTGGGGACACCAGCCTCGGCCATGACCTCCTTGGCGAAGGCCTTGGAGGCTTCGAGCTGGGCCGCGGCCTTGCTGGGTCCGAACACGGGGATCCCGGCGGCGCGGACGGCGTCGGACACCCCGGCGGCAAGCGGCGCCTCGGGGCCGACCACCACGAGGTCAACCGTGAGCTTGACGGCCAGGGCCGCGACGGCGTCGGGATTGTTCGCGTCGACGGCGTGTGTGGGGACCAGTTTGCTGATGCCGGCGTTGCCCGGGGCCGCATGGACCTCGGACACGTTCGGGTCGGCAAGCAAGGATCGGACAATGGCGTGTTCGCGGCCGCCGGGGCCGATGACAAGTACCTTCACAGTTCCCAAGAGTACTTTGTGGACCGGGCAGGCTCCTAAGCTGTGACCGCCACTGGACATGCCCCGTTCCCGCCGCTGCCCTGTTTCAGCCCCCCGCGGGACATGCCCAGTGCTGGCCAGGACCGCTGGACACAATGCCAACATGCCCATCCCTGCACCCGAAGGGAGGGCATGTCCCGCGGGGTCCTGCCGCCCGGCCGGCCATCCGCGGCCCGGACCGCTCCGAAGACCCAGTATGGACAAGCCCAGCACGCAGCCGCCCCGCGCGGGAGAACCCAGGATAGAGAAGCCCGCCCCGAAGCGGCCCGGCCAGCACACAGCCTCGAGGCGGCTGGCCGGCCCCACCGTCCTTGCCGCGCTGGCCGGCGTCGCCGCGGCCGCCGTTGTGCTGTCCGTGGCGGAACTGATCGGGGCGTTCTTCACGGCGCGGGCGACGCCGGTGATCGCCCTGGGCTCGACCTTCATCGACTTCACGCCGTCGTGGCTGAAGGATTTCGCGATCGCCACCTTCGGCACAAACGACAAGGTCGCCCTGTTCGTTGGCATGGCGGTCACCATCCTGCTGCTCGCCTGCGTGCTGGGCATCGTGACCTACCGCAAATGGGCGCTCGGCGTCGCCGGAGTGCTGCTGATGGGCGCGGTGATCGTGGCGGCCGTCGTGACGCGGTCCGGGGTAAAGCCGCTGGATGCGATTCCCACCGTTATCGGCACCGTGGCCGGACTCATCGCGCTCCGGTTCCTGGTCACGAGGCTGTGGCGCATGCGGCAGTGGCCGGACATGGACTCGGACCTGGCCGCCAAGGACCCGGACCGTCCCGCCACGAGCCGCCGTGCCTTCTTCGCCGCGACCGGCGTCACCGCCGCGGCCTCGGCCATCGCCGCAACCGGCGGGCGCCTGCTCAGCGCTGCCCGCAGCAATGTGGCACAGGCCCGCGAATCCCTGCAGCTGCCCGCGGCAGCGAAGCCGGCCCCCCCGGTCCCCGCCGGAGTGCAGTCGATGGCGCCCGGGGTCACACCCTGGCTGACGCCCAACAACGACTTCTACCGCATTGACACCGCCCTGAGCGTGCCCGAAATCAACGCCCAGGACTGGGAGCTGCGGGTCCACGGCCTGGTGGACCGGGAAATCCGGCTCACCTTCCAGGACCTGCTGGACGCGGACCTGATCGAATCCCACGTCTCCCTTACCTGTGTGTCCAACCCGGTCGGCGGGAACCTGGCCGGCAACGCCAAATGGCTGGGCATGCCCATCCGCGACGTGCTCAAAATGGCCGGCCCCCAGGGGGGCGCGGACATGGTGCTCTCCACGTCCATCGACGGCTTCAGCGCCTCAACTCCGATTGAGGTCCTTCAGGACGACCGGGATGCCATGCTAGCGTTCGGCATGAACGGTGAAGCACTCCCGCTGGAACACGGGTATCCCGTGCGTATGGTCGTCCCCGGCCTGTACGGCTTCGTCTCCGCCACCAAGTGGGTGGTGGACCTGGAAGTCACCCGCTTCGCGGACAGCCAGGCGTACTGGACCCAGCGCGGCTGGTCCGAGCGCGGCCCCATCAAGACCATGGCCCGGGTCGAAGTCCCCAAGTCCTTTGCCAAGGTTCCGGCCGGACGGGTCGCGATCGGCGGCACCGCCTGGGCCCAGACGCGCGGCATCACCAAGGTTGAGGTGCAGATCGACAACGGGCCCTGGACCGAGGCCACGCTCGCCACGGAGGCTTCCGTCGTGACATGGCGGCAGTGGTCCTTCGACTGGGAAGCCACGCCGGGCCCGCACTACATCAAGGCCCGCGCCACCGACGGAACCGGTGAGGTCCAGACAGACCAGCGCGCGGATCCGGTGCCCGACGGCGCCTCCGGCTGGCAGTCGCTGATGGTGACCGTGGAATAACGGGGTATTACCGCCGGGCACCATAGACTTGCTTCATGCCCCTGACTTCGCATGCCACCTTCACCGTCGAGTCCGCCGTCGAACTGGCCGTCGTTGAACGCAGCGGCTTCGTGGAGTCCCGGCACATCGGCTCTGCCGTCCTCGTTGCCGGGGACGGCACCGTCGTCACCGAACTGGGCGACATCACCACCCCGATCTACGCCCGGTCCACGCTCAAGCCGCTGCAGGCCCTCGCGTCCATGCAGTCCGGAGTGCCCCTGCGCGGAGCGCAGGCCGCGATTGCCTGCGGCAGCCACGTCGGCTCACTGGACCACATGGACGTCGTCGAGGGCATGCTCAAGGCCGCCGGCGTCAAGGAAGAGCAGCTCCAGTGCCCGGCAGCCTGGCCGGAGGACGAGACCGCCAGGAACTGGCTGGTCCAGGCCGGGCGGGGCAAGTCCAAGCTCGCTTTCAACTGCTCCGGAAAGCACGCCGCGTTCCTCTGGGCCTGCACCGAAAACGGCTGGGACACCAACAGCTACCTCGAACCCAACCACCCGCTGCAGCAGCGCATCCGCTCCGTCATCGAGGAATACTGCGGCGAAAGCATCGCCCACCTCGGCATCGACGGCTGCGGCGCGCCCGTGGCCGCCGTCTCCCTGACCGGGCTCGCCCGGGCCTTCTCCAAGCTGGCCAAGGCCCCCGGGGACAAGCACTCCAACGCCCGTGCCGCCACGATCGCGACGTCGATGCTGGATTACCCCTGGGCGGTGCAGGGAAAAGGCGAATGCAACACGATCGTCATGGACGACCTCGGCATCCTCGCCAAGATCGGCGCCGAGGGCGTGCTGGTGATGGCCACGCCCACAGGCGCCTCCGTCGCCATCAAAATCCTCGACGGCAACATCCGGGCCACCACGCTCGTCGGCCTGACCCTGCTGGCAGCCGCCGGCGCCGTCGACGTCCCGGAAGTGGCCAGCGTCCTGGACAAGGTGGTCCCCCCCGTGCTCGGCGGCGGGCGGCCTGTGGGCAAAATCCGCCTGGGCAACGCNGGCAGGGCGTCTCGGCGCTGCTCGACTGACGGCGGGGCGTCCGGCGGCAGGGCGTCTCGGCGCTGCTCGACTGACGGCGGGGCGTCCGGCGGCAGGGCGTCTCGGCGCTGCTCGACTGACGGCGGGGCGTCGGGCTGCTGGGCGTCCGGCGGCGGACTGGCTGCTGGACTACAGCCGGCGGATCGGGCAGTCTGGATAGTTCCGGACAACCTTTGCTCCGGTTGCACGTCCGGATCCTGCTACCGAACGGAGCAGCATGGCGAACTCCGTCCACCCCGCGGCTCCGCGGCTCTGGCCGCTCCTGGCCACCGGCCTGACGCTGGTGGCCCTCGGCGCGGTCCCTTCCTCCGAGAGTTCCCCGGCCGCTTCTCCCGCCGCACGGCCGGCTCCCCCGCACCCGATGCCGCCCCCGCCGACGGACACTGAGCGGGCTGAACCGTCCGAGTCAGCCACTGCCTTCGCCGCAGCCCCGACGGCTGAAGCACCTGTGGCATCGAATCCCGCGGAAGGGACCGTGACCGTCTCCACCTCCGCCGAACTGGGCAAAGCCCTCTCAGCTGCCCGCCCTGGCCAGACCATCCAGCTCAGGGACGGCGCCTACATCGGGAAGTTCGTCGCCGCAGCTTCCGGCACGGACAAGGCCCCCATCACCCTGACCGGCTCCCGCCAGGCCGTCCTCAGCTCCGGATCCCTGAAATCCGGTTACGGGCTGCACATCACCGGAAGCTACTGGCACATTTCAGGACTGTCCGTCGCAAAGTCAGCCAAGGGAATTGTGCTGGACGGATCCGCCCACACCGTCCTGAGCCAAATCGACGTGGGCAGTATCGGCAGTGAGGCAGTGCACTTCCGCGCCAACAGCACCGACTGCACCATCAGGGACTCGGACATCCACGACACCGGGCTGGCCAAGCCGGGATTCGGTGAGGGAATCTATGTGGGCAGTGCCAAGAGCAACTGGGAGACAGTGATGGGGTCCGCTGCTACACCTGACCGATCAGATCGCGTCCTGATCAGCAACAACCGCATCTCCCGGACGTCCGCCGAAGGAATCGATATCAAGGAAGGCACCACGGGAGGCAAAGTTACCGGAAACAGCTTTTCCGAGGCGGGACACTCCGGAGCCAACTTCGCTGATTCCTGGGTGGACGTCAAGGGCAACGGCTACGTGCTGACCGGCAATTCCGGGTCGACGGCCAAGCTCGACGCCCTGCAGGTCCACAACGTCTTGGACGGCTGGGGCCGGGACAACTTCTTTGCCAGCAACACCGTGCTGGGCGGCGTGCCGGGCTACGAGGTCTGGATCCAGTCCCCTGGCCTGGGCAACACCGTCCGGTGCCAGGCGAGCGGCGCGGGCCGCGGCCTCGCCAACACCCCGTGCACCCCCTGACCCGGACCGCCAGCAAAGTCCGCTGAGTCAGGCCGGATTGCCGGTGGCGCCGTCGCGCGCGTCCCCCAGCAACAGCACGGTCCGGGCTTGGTATGGGCGGCCCCGTGCACGGTACCCAGCCTTTCGCGGTGTAGTCGCTGGCATCAAGGGCATGCCGTCCGTCGACGATGAGCCGTTGGCGGACCCGTTGAATCTCCGTGGCGTAGGGTGAACTGGGCCGCGGTTGGCGGCCCTCCGCAGAGGAGTCCAGTCACTCGGCGCAGGTGCGCCAGTCCGGAGGCACATCCATGACCGTAGCCCGACGCCGTATCGCCCTCGACGAGGGCCGCGCCGCACTTGCAGCGTGGCAGGCAGCCAACGCCCCCGGGCCGGACGCCGCGGATCCCGCCAGCCCTGGCGCCGGCAGCCCGGTCCCCCGCAGCACGCTGGCGACGGCGGTGCGCTACTCGCTGGAGGAGGTCACCGCCCGGGCACCCGGGAATTCAGTGGAGGTGCGCGTTCCGCCGTTCGGCGTCACGCAGTGTGTGGAGGGCCCGCGGCATACCCGCGGCACTCCCCCGAACGTCATAGAGTGCGACGCCGCCACCTGGCTGGCGATGGTCAGCGGGCAGTTGAGCTGGGCGGACGCCGTCGGTGCCGGACGGGTGGCGGCCTCCGGGCTGCGCGCCGACCTGTCCGGCCTGCTGCCGCTCTAGAGGCAAACTGCGCCGGGGCTACCCGCGTCCGATGAACGGCATGCCGGCGGCGGTGATCACGAGGGATCCGATACTCGCGGAGGGCGGCATCCCTGCCATCAGCAGCACCGCGCGCGCGGCGTCCTCAACCGGGAAGGTCGGCTCAACACGGCTGCTGCCGTCGGCCTGCAGCGCCCCGGAGCCGACGCCGATCGTGTCCATCAGCTCCGTGGCCGTGTTGCCGATGTCGATCTGCCCGCAGCTGATGCTGAAGCCGCGGCCGTCGAGTTCAATGCTCTTGGTCAACCCGGTCATGGCGTGTTTGGTGACGGTGTAGGCGACCGTCCGGGGCCGGGGTGAATGCGCGGCGATTGAGCCGTTGTTGATGATCCGCCCGCCCTGGGGGGACTGCGCCTTCATGGCCCGGACAGCGGCAGCAGCGCACAGCATGGACCCGGTCAGGTTCACCGCAACGGTGGCGTCCCAGTCCGCGAGGCGGATCTCGTCCACGGAGGCCGCCGGGCCGAACACGCCGGCATTGTTGAACAGCACGTCCACGCGCCCCCACCGCCCGAGGGCGGCGGCGAAGAGCCGCTCGACGTCGTCGGGCACGGTGACATCGCAGGCAACGGCGAGTGCCTGGGCATGGCCGGCCCCGGTTTCGAGTAGTTGCGCTTCCCGCCGGCCGGCCAGCACCACCCGGTACCCGTCCGCGAGCATGAGCCGGGCGACCGCCCGGCCGATCCCCGAGCCGGCGCCGGTGACTACGGCCACTCGGCCGGGCAGGTGCTGTCGTGTCATCCGGCTAGCGTATGCCCAGATGCCGCAGCAGAACAGTGCCCCGCGCCAACATGGCGGCGACGTGTCACCTGCCGAAGTGCCGGCCGGCGAGGACGCCGGACCAGAACGCGAGTGTCAGCAGTCCCAGACCGGCCAGCACGACGCCGGCCCATTTCTCCGCATCCATGACCAACAGGCCCGGGGCGGCAAACATCTGCTGGGACAGCGGGGCATAGGCAAACCAGCCAAACTCCTCCTGCCGCACCGGCAGCGACAGGAAGACCGCCCCCGCCACCAGCAGGACCGCGCCCAGAAGCGGGACCGCGAGCCGGATCAGCCGGCTCTTAGGGGTCGTTCCGGATCCCTCAGGCTCGGATGGATTCATGCACACACTGTAACCGCTGGTCAGGGGCGGTGGGCGCGGCGGAGGTTCAGGGCCTGCGGCCAGCTCACGCTTGCCGGCCCGGGCGGTCCCGGGCGGCGAGGCGTCCGATGGCACTGTCCCCGAGGTTTTCAAGCAGCGCCCGGGGGCTGGAATAGATTTCGACGGCGCCAGCGTCCCGGAGCTCCGCCTCGCTGGTTCCCCCGCACGTCAGACCGATGGCCGGGATGTCGAGCTTCCCGGCGGCATAGATGTCCCAGACGGCGTCGCCGACGTAGATGGCGTTCGATGCCTGCACGCCTAAGGCGTTGAGGGCCGCGACGAGGATGTCCGGCGCAGGCTTGCTCTCCTTCGCGTCAGCCGAGCTCGTGGCCGCGTCAATGAAGGCGTCGGCGCCGATCGCGGCGCGCAGCACTTCCAGATCCCGGAGGCGGGCGGAGGAGGCCAGCGCCACGGCGAGCCCGACGTCGTGGCATCGCGCCAGCAGCTCGCTGGCGCCATCCAGCGGACGCAGGGCCGGCCAGAAGGTGGCGAACACGGCAGCGTGCGAGGCCATGATCACACCGTCTTCATCCTTGTCCCGGCCGGCCGGCAGCAGCCTGGCGAGGATCCTGTCCCCGCCCATGCCGACCGAGCGGTGGATGCTCGCCATCGGCACGACGTAACCGGCCTGCCGGAACGCCTGCCACCAAGCCAGGGTGTGCAGGTAGACGGAGTCGACCAGGGTGCCGTCGACGTCGAACAGCACGGCTGCCTGGTGCAGGCCGCGGGACGGGGCGGCGGTCATGCGGCCTGCGGGGGCACGGCGGAGGAGGCTGTGAGGATTCTCATCAGAGGTGTGCGCGTGCCCGTTTTCCGGCGGCCAGCGGGCCGCCGGACAAGGAGGCTCCGCGGCCGGCGCCTCCGGCGGTCCTCCTGGACGCCCTGGCCAGTGGCCCCGCCGGCGCGGCCTGCCCGCCGGCACTGCGGTCCCGGATCAGGCCCGTTCCGGCGATTTCGCGTGCTTGGGCGATGCCGGCCACTGCTGCCCGCTTCGTGGGAAACGTGACCGAAATTGCCATCAGGCTGCCTGCTCCGTCAAGAATCCGGATCCGGTAGCCGCCATCGGGCGCGTCCACAAGCTCGAAACATCCAGCCATCGCACACTCCTTTAATCCTCCGCCCCACACTGGGGTATTAGTAAGTATACTTATCGAAAGTCTTGATGAAAACCCTGCCCGACGAACTGATAGCGGGCTTCGGCGCGGGCAGCGTCCCGAATCACCGCTCCGGGCCCGGTGAGTCGCTGCGGCGCACACCGTCCTCGTGCAGTTCCAGGGCGCTCATCACGAGGGCAAAATGGCTGAACGCCTGAGGCGTATTTCCCAGCTGCCGACCGGCATCGATGCTCCATTCCTCGCTCAGGAGTCCGACGTCGTTGCGCAGCGCCAGCAGGCGCTCGAACAGTTCCTGCGCCTCGTGGTGCCGGCCCGCCCCCAGGAGCGCCTCGACCAGCCAGAACGAACAGGCGAGGAACACGCCCTCCCCGCCGGGCAGTCCATCGTCGCATTCTTCGGGCTTGTAGCGGCGCAGGAGGCCATCCTGGGTCAGTTCCCGCTGGACGGCATCTATCGTTCCGATCACGCGCGGGTCATCCGGGGCCAGGAATCCGACGCGCGGGATCAGCAGCAGGCTCGCGTCGAGCTCCGGCCGCCCGTAGGACTGCACGAAGGTGTTCCTGTCGGCATCGAACCCCCTGGCCATGACGTCGGCCCGGATGGTGTCCCGGAGCTCCTCCCAGCGGTCAGCGGGGCCGGCCAGGCCGAAGTCCCGGATTCCCTTCACCATCCGGTCGGCCGCCACCCACGCCATCACCTTGGAGTGGGTGAAGTGCCTTCGGGGTCCGCGCATCTCCCAGAGCCCGTTGTCGGGCCGGTCCCAGGCCGTCTCCAGGTGCTCCATCAGGGCAATCTGCACGTCCCAGGATTCATCGGTGCTTTTGAGCAGTGAGTTCCGGGTCAGGGACAGACAGTCCAGCACCTCGCCCCAGACGTCGAGCTGGAGCTGCCCGGCCGCGCCGTTGCCGGTCCGGACGGGGGCGGAATTCTCGTACCCCCGCAACCAGGGGAGTTCCACCTCGGGGAGGCGGCGCTCGCCATGGATGCCGTACATGATCTGCAGGTCCTTGGGGTCTCCGGCCACTGCCCGCAGCAGCCAGTCCCGCCAGGAGGCGGCCTCCTCCGTGTACCCGGCCGCGAGCAGCGCCTGGAGCGTCAGGGTGGCGTCACGGAGCCAGCAGAATCGGTAGTCCCAGTTCCGTTCGCCGCCGAGCTCCTCCGGCAGGGAGGTGGTCACGGCCGCCACTATCCCTCCGGTCGGGTCGAACGTGAGGGCTTTCAACGTGATCAGCGAGCGCTGCACGGCCGAACGGTAGGGCCCGGTGACCGTGCACTTGGCGGACCAGTGCCGCCAGAATTCCTCAGTCGATGCCATGACTTTTTCCGGGTCCACAGCGCGGGGACGGTCCAGATGGCTCGGCGCCCAGGTCAGCACGAACGGCACGCTTTCCCCCGCTTTGACGGTGAAGTCGCTGATGGTCCGCAGGCGCTCGCCCCGGAGCGGCGCCTGTGTCACGAGGTACGCGGCATCGGGACCGGCGATCGCGTGGATCCCGTGATCGTCGTGGCGGACCCAAGGGACAATGTGGCCGTAGTCGAAACGCAGGACCAGTTCGCCCCGCATTCTGACCGTTCCGCGGATGCCCACGACGATCCGGACGATGTCCGCCACCCCGTCTCGCGGCGGCATGAAGTCGATGACCTTGACCGTTCCGGAGGGCGTCTCCCATTCGGTTTCCAGGATGAGCGTGCCCTTGCGGTAATGCCGTCGTGTGCATTCACCGCCGCCCTCCGGCGCCAGCAGCCAGCGCCCGGCCAGGGGAGTGTCCAGCAGGGCGTTGAAGCAGGCCGGCGAATCGAAGCGAGGCAGGCAGAGCCAATCGATCGAGCCCTCGGTGCTGATCAGGGCCGCAGTGTGCAGATCGCCGACCAGTGCATAATCTTCAATGCGAGCCATGGGACTTACAGTGCCACACCGTTTCCCCCCGGGACTAGGATCCATAGATGCTGAAACGGAACGTCGGAACAACGTCCCTGCAGGTTTCGGCGCTCGGATTCGGCGCCGGGCACATCGGCTCTGACGACCGGGAAAGGGGATGGTGGAATGGACCACGGCGCAACCACGTATGGACCTGTGCACATCGGCACCAGCGGCTGGAGCTATGACCACTGGGAGCACGTGCTCTACCGGCCGGGGCTGCCGGCACGGGAGCGGCTGGCGCACTACGCGGCCCGCTTCACAACAGTGGAGCTCAACGCCAGCTTCTACCGGTGGCCCCGGGACACGTCCTTCGCCAGCTGGCGCCGGCGGCTTCCGCCGGGGTTCCTGCTATCCGTCAAGGCCCCTCGCGGGTTGACGCACGGGAAGAAGCTGTATGCCCCGGAGGTCTGGATCGAGCGGATCGCCCGGTGCTGGCATGAACTCGCCGAGAAACGGGCGGTGCTGCTGGTCCAGCTGCCGCCGGATTTCGCCCGGGACGACACACGGCTGGAGTACTTCCTGTCGGCGCTGCCAGACTGGATCCGGGTCAGCGTGGAATTCCGCCACCCGAGCTGGGATGCGCCGGAGGTCTACACGCTGCTGGAACGCCATGGCGCCGCCTACTGCGTCATGAGCGGCGCCGGGCTGCCGTGCGTCCTCCGGGCCACCGCACCGTTCGTCTACGTCCGGCTGCATGGCCCGGACCGGGAGTACCTCTACGGCGGCTCCTACTCGGACGACGAGCTGCGCTGGTGGGCGGACCGGATCCGCGAATGGCAGGCGGCAGGCAAGGAAGTCTTTGTGTATTTCAACAACGACGGCGGCGGGAATGCCGTGCGTAACGCCATGGTGCTGAGGGAACTGCTGGGCGGCGCCTGAACCGTGGCTTTTCCGGACGCAGTCCGCACCGGGACGGACCCTTGTGGGAGAGTGGAGGCATGGAATTGGCGTCACAGGAATCTCCCCGTCAGCAACTAGTCACCGGCAACCGGGCGTTTCGCCTGGCGCACCGGGTCTCAGACACCGTTAACCGTGCCCGCCTGAAGGCGGCCCGGCGCTGGGACTTTGTCCCAACAACCGTCGCCTACCAAGGCTACGGCTCCACCACCTGGGTCCGGGTCCTCGGCCGGGTGGTACTGACCAGCAGACTCCATCCTGGCAGCCGGACTGAGCAGGCAGCGCAGAACGGCAACCAGAACATCCGCGGCTGGCGGGCGTTCACGTCCGTCCCCATCCAGTATTCCGAGGTGGAGATCGAGATCGGCGGGGTGACCGCACGGGTGCATGCGGACCGCGGCGGACTAGTGGACACCGTCGTGCAGGTGAAGCTCACCCCGGGCTGGCACACCGCGGTGCTGCGCGCCGAGGGGACCAAGCCTGCCTCGGCGAAGATCTTCGTCATTTCCCCCGAGACCAAGCTGGGGATCGTGTCAGACATCGATGACACGATCATGATCACGGCGCTCCCCCGCCCGTTCCTTGCGCTCTGGAATACCTTTGTGCTCAACGAGCGCGCCCGGATGGCGACGCCCGGGATGGCCGTGCTGATGGACCGGATCAGGGTGGAGTACCCGGAGGCCCCGGTCATTTACCTGTCCACCGGACCGTGGAACGCCGCCCCGACCCTGGCGCGCTTTATCACCCGCAACATGTACCCCTCCGGCGCCCTGCTGCTCACCGACTGGGGCCTTACCCACGACCGATGGTTCCGCAGCGGCCAGGAGCACAAACGCCGCAACCTGGAACTGCTCGCCGAGGAGTTCCCGAACATGCGCTGGCTGCTCTTCGGGGACAACGGCCAGCATGACGAAGCGATCTACTCGCACTTCGCCCAGCAGCACGGCCATTTGGTGGCCGCCATCGGAATCCGGCAACTCTCCGCCAGCGAGGCCGTCCTGGCCGGCGGGCACTCGGAGAACCGTGACCACACGGGCTCCACGGTTCCGTGGATCTACTCCCCGGACGGTGCAGGCATGGCTAAAAGTCTGCAGGATCTGGAGATTCTCTAGGCGTGATCGACTACTGGCCTGCGGGCTGGGCGTCGGCGGTGTCGGACGCGGCCGGCTCGACGCCGGCGTCGGTGGTCTCCGGGACGGCGTCCCGGTGCCGGGCCGAGAGGACTTCCTGGAGCCAGTAATACGAGGCCTTCTTGGTGCGCTCCTGGGTTTTGCGGTCCACGTGCAGAAGCCCAAATTGCTGCTTGTAGCCGCCCGACCATTCGAAATTGTCCATCAGTGACCACACGTAGTACCCGCGAAGCTCAACCGACTCTGCAGCGCCCCCGGGTGATGTCGCTTCCACGGCGGTGGCAATGTGGTCCGCCAGGTAGCGCACGCGGCGTTCGTCCGGGATGATCAGTCCGCCGTCCGGGTCCCGGATCTCGAGGTCTTCGAAACTCGCCCCACCCTCGGTGATATAGACGGGGGGAAGGTTCGGGTAGCGCTCAGCCATCTCCGCGAGCGCGACGGACATGTACTCCGGTTTTATGGGCCAGCCGTAGGCGGTGGTCTCGGTGTCCGGGAACGAGACAATGTGGAACGGGGAGCCGGGTGCGGAGCCGCTCAGGTCATCGCCCATCGCCTCGGCCATCCCCTTGGGCACCGCGCCGTCGCCCGGGCCGGACGCCACACGCGTTGGCATGTAGTAGTTCAGCCCGTAGAAGTCCAGCGGCTGCGAGATCAGCTTCATGTCTTCGCTGGACGGGCTGAAGGAGGAGAAGAACGTGGCGGCCCGGATGGTGTCGGGGTACTTGCCGAGAAGGACGGGGTCCGCGTAGAGCCGGTTCTGCGCCATGTCCATAAGTCCGGCGCTGAGCTTGTCCAGGGGGTTGATCGAGGCGGGCACCATCGGCGAATAGACATTCGTGATCCCGATGTCGCCCGGTACGTTGGCGGCCCTGAGCGCCTGCAGCGACAAACCGTGGCCCAGCAGCTGGTGGTGGACGCTGGGCAGGGCTTTCAGCATGAGAGCTTCGCCCGGCGCGTGCATCCCCAGCATGTAGCCGTTGGTGCTGACCGTGGCGGGTTCGTTGACCGTCACCCAGCGGGCCACACGGTCTCCATACGCGGCCGCCGCGATCGCCGCGAACTCCCCCAGCCGGTAGGCCGTGTCCCTGTTCATCCAGCCGCCGGCCTCATCCAGTTCCAGCGGCGTGTCCCAGTGGTACAGCGTGGCCATCGGCGCGATCCCGTTGGCCAGCAGCAGGTCGATCAACCGGTCATAGAAGTCGAGGCCCGCGGGATTGACCGGCCCGCTGCCGCCGGGCTGGATGCGTGACCAGGACAGGGAGAACCGGTAGGAGTCGACCCCGAGTTCCTTCATCAGGGCCACGTCTTCGGGCATCCGGTGGTAGTGGTCGCACGCAATCGCGGGGCTGTGGTCCCCCACGATCGCACCGGGCCTGGCGGCGAAGTGGTCCCAGCCCGAGGGACCGCGTCCGTCCTCATCCAGCGCACCTTCGATCTGGAAGGCTGCAGTCGCCACGCCGAGGGTGAAACGCGGCGGCAGCAGGGCGGCCAGGTCCTTGGCTGATGCTTTCATCAGTGAATTCCCCTAGGTAGTTTCGGGCAGTTGACTGATTTTAGGCCGCGGCGCATCCCGGCGCCACGACCGGCGCCCGCGTGCCCGGCCCGCCTGCGGCCCGGAATTACTCCCGAGGAACCTCAGTACGCCGCGGCCTCAGGCCCGAACAGGAATTGTTTGGCGTGCGCGACGGCCTTTTTGAACGCGTCGTTCCGCAGCACCAGGAGGCTTTCGGTATCATCCGCGGAGGGTTCCAGATAACTTGTGTACCCCGGCCGCAACACCCAGATATCGCCGCCCGGCGGCAGATAGAAGACACCGAAGGAGCGGTGCTGGCTGTCATCGGCGGTCCAGACAGGGACCACCGCGAGCGCGGCCCCGGTGTCAATGTTGATCCACTGGGCCCGCGGCAGCGGCGCTTCGTGGGCTTCCGGGTCCAGGAACGGGGCTGTGCCCTTGCCCCAACGCGTCTCGAAACGCTCGTGGAAGACCGGCATCAGGTGCGAATCGTAGCGGCGCCATGCGCTCATGGCCGCCCTCCTTCTCTTGTGCTTCTTGGCTGGCTGCCTGCGCTCCGGTCACAGCGGACCTCGCTCCCACCGCACCGGGGTAACCCGAAGGGCCGGGCGCTCCCGCCGGTGGTGACGCACCGGAATCTCCTGGCCTTCGGGGGGTGTGCGGCCGGGCCTGGAAGACAGCGCCGCTGCCGCTGCCGGATCGTACTCCGCCCTGGATCCGGGATCCCGAAGGACCGCGAAGGACTCCAGGATGCGCCGCGCGTCGTCCCCGCCGGTGTTCCCGGCACCTTTCCCGGCCCCGGTTCTGGTTCCGGCACCGGCGGCGGCTTCGACGTCGGGATGGCGGAGGCGCATCAGCGCCCGGAAGGCGTGCTGGATCTCGGCCGCCGTCGCGTCCGGCGTCACGTGCAAGGCAGCGTAGTAGCCCCGGGGGTCCCGATTCATCGATTCACCGCCCTCTGGACGGACCGGGCGGGGACCAGACGGCGCCGGCTGCTCCCGGTGCCCTCTGGTCCCCGCGCTGATCGACGGCTCGACGGTGTGCGTCCGCCGCCGCAGCTACTTCCCGATCTCCTGCATCGTGTCCTGTGTGTGCGTGATTTCAATCTTCCGCGGCTTGGCCTGTTCCAGCACCGGAATGCGGAGCGTCAGGACGCCGTCGGCGTAGATTGCCTTGACCCTCTCGGTGTCGAGGGTGTCGCCGAGGATGAGCTGGCGGCTGAACACGCCGCGCGGCCGTTCCGAGGCGATCAGCTCAACGTTGGGCTGGGTCGGGTCGCGCCGCTCAGCCCGGACGGTGAGGATGTTGCGCTCAATGTCGAGGTCCACCGAGTCAACGTTAACGCCGGGCAGATCGAAAGCGACGACGAATTCGCCGTCTTCCTGCCATGCGTCCATCGGCATGGCCGCGGGCCGTGCCGCCGTTCCGAAGACCTGCTGGGTCAGCCGGTCCAGTTCACGGAACGGGTCCGTGCGCATCAACATCATTTCCCACTCCTTCATGCGAGAGTTCTGTTTTCTTAAGGTATCCAACCAACCTGACTATGTGTGATGGTGGATATAGATTTTTTATAGCACCGGTGCAACACTGATGCAAGGACAAAAAGTCGCGGTCCGCCGGATTCGGCGACTGACGACTGCAGACTGCAAGGGAGCACCGTGACGGAACGTGGACAGGATCCGGGCGTCTACGCGATCTCCGTGGTGGCCCACTTGGTCGGGACCGGGCAGCAGAACATCAGGCTTTACGAGCGGAGGGGCCTGCTGACGCCGGACCGCACCGCCGGGGGAACGCGGCAGTACAGCAACGCGGATTTGGCGGTGCTGCGGCGGATCAGCGAACTGCTGGAGGAGGGGCTGAACCTGGCCGGGGTCGCCAAGGTGCTGGAGCTGGAGGCTGTCAACGCCCGGCTGCAGGGCGAGCTGAACCGCCTCCGCTCGCGCCGGAGCTAAGAGCTCCGGCGCGTGGACTTACGCCCGGGACTTCCGGCCCCGGCGAGGCGGTGGGATTCCTCAAGGAGTTCTACCAGTTCCTCGGTACCGATCCGCTCCAGCCGCACCAACACGAGCTGCGGCGAAGGCTCGTGGTGCGGGGTCCAGAAGAAGGTGTCCGGGTCCGTTCCGGCGAGGGCCTCGCGTTCCTCGGTCTTGACCGTGAGCACGCCTTCTTCCCAGATCCTGGCCATGAGCGTGGCCGCGAACCAGGCCGGCTGGCCCCAGCTGGGCCGTTCAACAACGCCCGGCAGCGCCAGGGCCGCGCGGCGGACATCCTCTTCGGTGGCCATGGCCCCACTGTCGCACCGGCGCCGGGGCGGGACAAGAGGCTGCCAACCTGGGTGGTCTTAGGTCTGGCTGGTGTCGGCCTTGGAAAGCGTTCCGGTGATCTGCTCACCGCGGATACGGGCGGTCCGCCAGGTGTCCAGGGCGATCACGCCGCCCAGGATCACGAACGAGATGGACAGCGAAGCCAGCGCGTCGGTCAGCCAGTGGTAGCCCAGGTAGAGCCGGCTCACTGCGGCGAAGAAGATCCCGGCGCCGGCCAGCAGGAAACCCGCGACGGCCGCCAGGCGGTTGTGCCGACGGGAGAAGACCAGGAAGGCGCTGACCAGCAGAAAGTCGCAGGCGCCCAGGACATGGCCGGACGGGAAGGAGAAGGTGTAGTCCGCGCCGAAGAGCATAAGGTCCACGGGCGGGCGCTGGCGCCCGACGGTGCGCCCGATGATCTGGGCAAGGATTACGCCGGTGAGCATGGCGCCGGCCAGGAGCATCGGCCGCCAGGCGTGCTTGGCCAGCAGGCCCCAGGCCACCGTGACCACGAGGATGATGATCGGCAGGGCAACGGGGCCGAAAATGATCGCGAGGATGATCATGCTCGTGGTGAGCGGCTCGGAGCGGAGGGTCAGGAGCCAGGAACGGACCGGTTCATCGCCGGCCGTGAGGCCGTCCTGCTTGAGGACCCCGGCAAGGATCGAGAAGAACAGCACGGCGCCAAGAATCATGAGGCCGACGGCGATCCGGTACAGGTTCTTCCGGTCCCGCTCGCTCATGTAGCGTTCCTCGACCACGAACTTGTCGTGGAAAACCCGCCACCGGCCGGGCGATTTCCCGGTAGTCTCCTCTGCCATTCCCGTCTCCGCCCCTGCGCCGTGTGTGGTCATATCCTTCGTGAAGAATATCCCGGTTCCGGTGCCGCTGCAGGCGCTGGTGCTGCCCGGCAGCCCCGGAGCGCTCGCCCGGTAGCCTGAAGCCATGGGCGTGATGAATGAACTGATCAACCCGGGCGTGGTCCGCTCGCTGGAGCGGATTCTCGCCACGGCCGCACCGGGCCGCAGCTTGACCCGCTTGGCCGCAACGGCCGGGAAACTCGACGAGCTGAGCCTGCGGGAACGCACTGACCTCCTGAGCCGCGCCCTGCTGGCTGACCTGCCCGGCGACTACTCCGCCACCGCAGTCATCTTCCGCCGGGCGCTGGAGGATCCGGACTTCACCGGCTGGATGATCTGGCCCGTGACCGAGACAGCCGCCACCCTCGCCCTGGCCCGCAAGGAAACCGGCGACTTCGAGGACTGCCTGGCCCTCCTCGCCGAGCTGACGCCGCGCCTCACCGCAGAATTCGCGATCCGGCGGCTCCTCGCAGCAGATCTGGACCGCACACTGGCCGTTATCCAGGCCTGGACCTCCCACCCGGACTGGCAGGTCCGCCGGCTCGCCAGCGAGGGCACCCGGGCCTACCTGCCGTGGGCGATCCGCGTCCCGGAGATCACGGACCGGCCCGCCGCGACCCTGCCGATCCTCGATGCCCTGTACCGGGACCCGGTCGAGGACGTCCGCCGCTCGGTAGCCAACCACCTCAACGATCTGGCCCGCCATGCCCCCGACGAGGTGGTTGCCACGGCGGCCCGATGGCTGGCCGCCCCGGACGCGAACACGCCCAGGGTGGTCCGGCACGGGCTCCGGACCCTGCTCAAGAAGGCCCACCCCGGCGCGCTGGCGCTGCTGGGGTTCCCGCCGGCGTCGCTCGCCGTGACGCCGCCGCGGCTGGACAGCACCGTCGTCGAGCTTCCCGGAGAGCTTGCCTTCGATTTCGAGGTGTCCAATGTCGGGCCGGCGGAGGCCCGGCTCGCCGTTGACTATGTGGTGCATTATGCCAAGGCGAACGGCACCCGCGCGGAGAAGGTTTTCAAGCTCGGAACGGCGGTCCTTGGGCCGGGCGAGTCCGCGAGATTCTCGAAGCGCCATGCTTTGCGCCAAATGACGACGCGGCGCCATCATCCCGGCGTGCATCTACTGGAACTGCAGGTCAACGGCGTGCGGTACGCGCCGACCGAATTCCTGGTCCGGACCGGGAGCGTTTAGGGCCGGCGCGGCGATTTGACGCGCCGATAAATATGACGTTATTGTCGCTTCGATCATTGGGGCCGATGAGCAATACCCAAGAAGGAACAGAGCGATGACCACAGCAACCGAGTGCATTGAGATCCAGGTCGACAGCCGTCAGGTCCTTGACGAACGGCTCGACGACGCCGTCCGCGGCCTCCAGCAGCTCGCCATGGAAACCGGGACGCAGGGGATCCTGCTCACCCGGCACAAGGCCGGCCACTACACGGCGGCGCTGTCCGACCAGGTGCCCTTCGGCATGACCCGGGAACTCATCCACTGACCCTGGCGGAGCGTGGGTGCCTGACGCAGGCGCCTGCCTGCAGCGCACAAACCAGGTCCCGGGCGGCGGAGCATCGACTCCCGCCCGGGACCTTTTTGTGCCAGGTCTAATTTGTGCCAGGTCCCGTTGGGCAGGGACGGTCAGGCGGAAACGCCCAGGCACGGCGCCGTCACCAGTCGTGGACCGTTCCGTCGACGAGGCGGTTGTAGGGCAGGTAGGCCTGCTGGTAGGGGTAGCTGTTGGCGGCTTCCTCGTT
>NZ_JBVAYX010000029.1:0-43721 GCF_055412825.1 Pseudarthrobacter linnaei | reverse complement strand
GGGCGCCGGTGAAGGCCGCAAGCGCAGCAACGGACGCGGCGACAGCCGCCAGGGCCTCCCTGCCCTCCGCACTCCACACCGTGCTTTCCATGCCTTCAGACTAGAAGGTGCCACCGACATTGAATGAGGAAGCCGGAACGCGGTGTGGGCCGACGCCGGCACGGCCGCGGACCGAGGTACCGACGCCGCCCTGCCGGTGGGAGCGTCCCCGGGCAGCCCCGGCGGGTACCCCTCCCGCGGGGCTGATTTTTCTCACCCGGTGCGGAGGAGTGGCCGCCGGTTGCCGCGGGCCATACTGGGAAAATGCCGACGAGCCATACCCGCACCCGCGGCGTCCGAGTCACCGACCTGGCCAGGCTGGCCCTTGTCTGGGCCGCCTCGACGGCAGCCCTCATCGTCACCGGCGCGCGGCTCCAGGGGTTCTCTGCATCCAGTTGGTGGGACTATGCCGCCGTGGCCGGTCTGGTCCTCCGCCCCGCGCTGGTGGAGATCTCGGCCCGAGTTGGCTGGCTGGCGGCGCTTCTTACCGCTGTTGTCGGTCAGGCCCTGATCATGTATGTCTGGCGTCGGCGAGCTGGCTGGCCGGGCTGGCCGACTTGCCGGCGACCTGCTGGATGTACTCCTGCTGGGCGGCCTGTTGTTCGGCCACGATGGCCATCTGCCGCTCGGTCATGCTGCGGCCCCGGGCGATCAGGTAGATGAGGGCGCCAAGCCAAGGCACGAAGACCAGCAGTATCACTGAGCCGGCTTTACCCCAGCCGCTGAGCGATCGGTCGCCGAACAAGTCAAACAGGCAGTGGAACCAGATCATCAGGGCCGCGATCCAGATGAAGAACCAGAAACTCCATAGCAGGATGTCCCAGAAGTCAGTCGTAATTGAGTCCATGGCTACTCCTCCAGTTGTGCCCGCCGGTGTCCGGCCCATCGCGTCGCGCACGAATCCGGCCGGAATGGCGGAACATCTGCCGGGGCCCGATGCAGGCCCTCTATGGCCAGCCTGCCCGGGCGGGACTCCGCATCGCCCGTGAAGGATGAGGTGGCGCTGCAAACCCGGAGCGGCGGCCCGGAGCGGGTTGCCTGAAAGGTCGGCCCGCGGCGGCCTGGAATGTCATTCCGGAGCGGCGGCCCGAAGCGGTGGCCTGAGAAGTCGGCCCGGGGCGGCTGGGAGGATCGGCCCGCGGTGGCCGCCTAGAAGGAGTGCTCGGGGCCGGGGAACTGGCCGGAGCGCACGTCCTCGCCGTAGGCCTTCGCGGCGTCGCTGAGTGAGGTGCGCAGGTCCGCGTACTGCTTGACGAACTTGGCCATCCGGCCGCCACGCAGTCCCGCCATGTCCTGCCACACCAGCACCTGGCCCGTGGTCGCGTTGCCGGCGCCGATGCCGATGGTGGGGACGTCGACGGCGGCGTCGACGGCAGCCGCCGTCGACGCCGGCACCATTTCCATCAGGACGCAGAACGCGCCGGCGTCGGTGAGGGCGACGGCGTCGTCGATGAGTCGCTGGGCGTCATCGCCGCGGCCCTGCACCCGGTAGCCGCCGAGGGCGTGCTCACTTTGCGGCGTGAATCCGATATGCGCCATCACGGGAATGCCGGCCTGGACCATGGCCCGGACGGTTTCGGCATAGAACTTCCCGCCCTCGATCTTGACCGCGTGGGCGAGTCCTTCCTTCAGGAACCGGACGCCGGTGGCCACCGCCTGCTGGGCGGAGACCTCGTAGCTGCCAAAGGGAAGGTCCGCCACCACGAGCGCGCGCTTGGCCGAGCGGGTGACGGCGCGGCACAGGGGGAGCAGCTCATCCACGGTGACGGGCAGGCTGGTTTCGTTGCCGAAGACATTGTTGGAGGCCGAGTCGCCCACGAGGAGGACCTCGATGCCGGCCTGGTCGAAGATTTCCGCCGTGTACTGGTCGTATGCGGTCAGCATGGCAAAGCGCTCACCATTGAGCTTGGCCTGGCGCAGGTGGTGGGTGCGGATCTTCGCCACCGGCTTCCGGGCGCCGGGTTCCTGGCCCGCCGCCGAGGCCGCAGCCTGGCCCGACGCCGGGGCGGCAACCTGGCCCGCCGCGGCCGCGTACGTGACCGCGGGAGCCGGGCCGCTGCCGTAAGGGGCGGCTAGTTCTTTAGGCATGCTGGAATCGGGACTTGTGCTTGAGGCCATGGCAAGAGCGTAGTGCGATACCGCGCGTCCTAGCTACTGGGCTCCAGTCCGTGGGCACATGAGTCACGTCACACGGCCCCCGGCAGAAGGACCCGGGGGCCGGTCCGGGGCGTCGAATTCGGGGTTCCACGCGTTAACGCTGTGTTACGCGGGGCAGCTGCGCCAGCAATCGGTGGCAATGATTAGTAAAGTGAACGGTGAGCAGCTGCGGGACCCACGCACGACGGGCCTGGGGCACGGACGAAAGAACCGGAAAGAGGCCACTATGGACCGCCAGCAAGAGTTTGTCCTGCGGACGATCGAAGAGCGCGACGTGCGGTTTGTGCGGCTGTGGTTCACCGACGTCGTGGGATCGCTGAAGTCCGTGGCGTTGGCCCCGGCCGAAGTCGAAGGGGCGTTCGAGGAGGGCCTGGGCTTTGACGGCTCCTCCATCGAGGGCCTCGCCCGTGTCTTCGAGTCCGACATGCTGGCCCAGCCGGACCCCGCCACCTTCCAGATCCTGCCGTGGCGCGGCGAGACCGAAGCGACGTCCCGGATGTTCTGCGACATTCTGACTCCCGACGGCGAACCCTCCGCCGCTGATCCGCGCAACGTCCTCAAGCGCAACCTGGCCAAGGCCGCGGACATGGGCTTCACCTGCTACACCCACCCCGAGATTGAGTTCTACCTGCTTAAGTCCCAGCAGCCGGGTCCGGACGGCGCCCCCGTCCCCGTGGACGAGGGCGGCTACTTCGACCACGTTCCGGGCGGAGTGGCACAGGACTTCCGCCGCACGGCCGTGACCATGCTGGAATCGGTGGGGATCTCCGTCGAGTTCAGCCACCACGAGGCCGGCCCCGGCCAGAACGAGATCGACCTGCGCTACGCGGATGCCCTGCAGACCGCGGACAACATCATGACCTTCCGCACCGTGATCAAGGAGGTCGCGCTCCAGCAGGGCACGTACGCCACCTTCATGCCGAAACCGTTCACGGCCCACCCGGGTTCCGGCATGCACACCCACTTCTCGCTCTTCGAGGGCGACACGAATGCCTTCTACGAGGCAGGTGCGGAGTTCCAGCTTTCCGAGACGGCCCGGCAGTTCATCGCCGGCATCCTCAAGCACGCCCCGGAATTCACTGCGGTCACCAACCAGTTCGTGAATTCCTACAAGCGGCTCTGGGGCGGCGGAGAAGCACCCAGCTACCTCAGCTGGGGCCACAACAACCGCTCGGCACTGGTCCGCGTCCCGCTGTACAAGCCCGGCAAGGGACAGTCCGCGCGGATCGAGTACCGCGGCATCGACTCGGCAGCCAACCCCTACCTGGCCTACGCCGTGCTGCTGGGCGCCGGACTCAAGGGCATCGAGGAGGGCTACCAGCTTCCCGCCGCCGCCGAGGACGACATCTGGTCGCTGAGTTCGGCCGAGCGCCGTGCGATGGGCCACGATCCGCTCCCGGCCAGTCTGCACGACGCCATCCGCTCGATGGAGGACTCCGAACTCATGCCGCAGATCCTGGGTGAGCAGGTGTTCGAACACTTCCTGCGCAACAAGCGTGCCGAGTGGCAGGACTACCGTCTCCAGGTCACGCCCTACGAGCTGCAGCGCAACCTCGGCATCCTTTAGGCGGCCCCGGTGAGCCTGGCACGACGCCTCATCGCCGCCGGTTTCAGCGATCTGGAAAACGGCGAGCGGTGGCTGGCCGCCCCGGAACTGGAGGGCCTGGACCAGGACCTCCTCTTCTCCGGGCTGCAGCTGGCCGCGAACCCGGACACGGCACTGCAGTCGCTGGTCCGGCTGATCGAAAAGCACCCGGACCTGCGGAAGCTGGCGGTCGCGGACCCGGAACGCAGCGAACCCATGTACCGGGTGCTGGGCGCCTCGGAGGCGCTGGGGGAGTTCCTGATCCGCCACCCGGAGCACCTTGATGCCTTCGAGGTGACCGCCAGCCCGGAACCGCGCGCCGCGGACGCCGCAGAACTGCGCGCCCGGTTGCTGCGCTCCGTGCAGGCCGATCCGAGATCCGCCCGCCCGGTCGCGGCGCTGACCGGGCAGGAAGGCTACGTGGCGCTCCGCACGGAATACCGGCGCGGCCTCGTCGAGCTCGCCGTCAAGGACCTCTGCGCCGCCGATCCGCTGGACTTCATGCCCGCCGCGGGCGCGGAGCTGGCGGATCTCGCCGGCGCCGCGATCGAGGCGGCCCTGGCCGTCTCGCGGGCCGAGGCCGCCGAGCACTTCAGTGCCACCGAGGTGGCCGACGTCGGACTGGCCGTCATCGGCATGGGCAAATGCGGTGCCCGCGAACTCAACTACATTTCCGACGTCGACGTCATCTACGTGATTGAGTCCGGCGAGCTCGACGATTCGCGCGCCAACACGATCGGCACGGCCCTGGCCTCCGGCATTTCCCGGGCGATCATGTCCGTCGGCCGCGAACCCGGGCTGTGGGAGGTCGACGCCAACCTGCGTCCGGAGGGCAAGTCCGGGCCGCTGGTCAGGACCCTTGCCTCACATGAGAGCTACTACGCCCGCTGGGCCGAGAGCTGGGAATTCCAGGCCCTCCTCAAGGCCCGGACCATTGCCGGGGACACCGACCTCGGCGCCCGCTACGAGGCCGCCGTCGCGCCGCTGATCTGGTCCTCCGCCGGCCGGGAAGGCTTCGTGGAGTCCGTCCGCTCGATGCGCCGCCGGGTCACCGAGCATATCCCCGCCGAGGAGGAGCAGCGGCAGATCAAGCTGGGCCGCGGGGGATTGCGTGACGTCGAATTCACCGTCCAGCTGCTGCAGCTGGTGCATGGCAAGTCCGACGAGACGCTGCGCTGCCGCGACACCACCTCGGCCATCGCCGCGTTGTCCGCGGGCGGCTACATCGGCCGCTCCGACGCCGCCGAGTTCGACCGCGACTACCGCTACCTCCGGCTCCTCGAACACCGGATCCAGCTCTTCCAAATGCGCCGCACCCACCTCATGCCGGTCAAGGAAGCCTCGCTGCGGGCCCTCGCCAAGGCCGTACTCGGGCCCTTCTCCAGTGAACGGCCCAAACCTGATGCCCTGGCCGAGGCCTGGCGCAAGACCAAACGCTCCGTCCGTGAGCTGCACGAACGCATCTTCTACCGCCCGCTGCTCAACACTGCGGCGGCGCTCAGCAGCGAGGAGGCCAGGCTCAGCCCGGAAGCCGCGCAGGGGCGCCTCGCCGCCCTGGGCTACCTGGATCCCAGCGGCGCCATGCGCCACATCGAAGCCCTCACCGGCGGAGTCAGCCGCCGCGCCGCGCTCCAGCGCCAGCTCCTGCCGATCCTGCTCGGCTGGCTCGCGGAGGGCGTGGACCCCGACGCCGGGCTGCTGGCTTTCCGGCGGGTCAGCGAATCTCTCGGCACCACGCACTGGTACCTCGGGATGCTCCGGGACTCGACGGCGGCGGCCGAGCGGCTCTGCCACGTGCTGTCCAACTCCCGCCTGATCGCGGACCTGCTGGAAGTCTCACCCGAATCCGTGGCCTGGCTTGGCTCGGACAAGGAACTGGTGCCCCTGCCCTTCGAGGCGCAGTGGCTGGAGATTGTCTCGAAGATGTCCCGGCACGCGGAGCCGGAAAGCGCGATGCGCCTGATCCGGCTGATCCGCCGCCGCGAGATCCTGCGGATCGCAATCGCCGACAGTGCGGGTCTGCTGGACCAGGACCAGGTCGGCGCAGCGCTGGCCGACACCGACCGGGCCGCTGTCCTGGGTGCACTGCGGGTCGCAGAAACCATGGTCACCGCGGACGAGCCGCTCAAGACGCATGTTCTGGTGGTCGCCATGGGCCGGCAGGGCGGCCGGGAGATCGGCTACGGCTCGGACGCGGACGTCATGTACGTGCACCGCGGCCTTGCCGGAGTCCCGGAGGACGAGGCCCAGCAGCAGGCCCTGCAGATCGTCAGTAGGCTCTCCAGCCTGCTGACCCAGCCGCTCAAGCCCGCCATCCTCGCCGAGCGCGTTCTGATGGTGGACGCGGACCTGCGTCCGGAGGGCAAGAGCGGGCCGATGGTGCGGTCGCTGGAGTCTTATGCGGAGTATTACCGCCGGTGGTCGCTCGTGTGGGAGGCGCAGGCGCTGCTGCGTGCCCGCCCGATGGCCGGCGACGACGCACTGGCCGCCGCGTTCGTGGCCCTGATCAACCCGATCCGCTACCCCGAGTCGCTCTCCGAGCAGGACGCGCGCGAGGTCCGGCGCGTCAAGGCCCGGGTGGAAGCGGAGCGGCTGCCCCGCGGCGCGGATCCGGCCCGGCACCTGAAGCTGGGCCGTGGTGGCCTGAGCGACGTCGAATGGCTGACCCAGCTGCTCCAGCTGCAGTACGCCGGACAGCACCCCGAGCTGCAGACCACCTCCACTGTGGAGGCGCTCGAGGCGGCCGCCGCCGTCGGGATCCTCGACGCGGAGGACGTGGTGATCCTGCTCCGCGCCTGGCGCCTGGCGAGCCGGATCCGGTCCGCCAACGTGATCTGGACCGGCCGAGCCTCGGATGTGCTGCCATCCTCCCGCCGGGACCTGGAAGCGGTGGCCCGCTGGTGCGGCTACGGGCAGGGCAACGCCGCCGCACTCGAGGAGGACTACCTGAGGCTCAGCCGCCGCGCCCGGAGCGTGTTCGAGCGGGTTTTCTACGGCCAGTAGCGATGCCAGTCGGGCTCCCTGGCGGGATCCTGGCGGGATCCCGCCGGGGCCGGCGGGATCTCAGGCGGTGGCCGTCAAGGGCTGACACGCGCAGGGCGCCGGTGCTACTTTGGGCCCATGGCCAAGCAAATGTTCCTGAATCTTCCCGTGAAGGACCTCGACACATCGGTCGGGTTCTTCACCGCGCTGGGGTTTTCCTTCAATCCCGACTTCACCGATGAGAACGCCACGTGCATGATCATCAACAAGGACGCCTTTGTGATGCTCCTGGTGGAGAACTACTTCAAGACCTTCACGTCCAAGCCCATCGCTGACGCCCGCAGCACCACCGAAGCGATCATGTCTTTCTCCCTGGACAGCCGCGAAGCAGTGGACGAGCTGGTCAAAACGGCACTCACCGCCGGCGGAACCCCGTCCGAGGAAGCGCAGGACTACGGCTTTATGTACACCCACAGCTTCCAGGACCCGGACGGCCATCTGTGGGAAGTCTTCTGGATGGACCCGGCCGGGCCGCCCAAGGACGCTGCACTGTGAGCTGACCGAGGCACCGGAGGCAGAGCGCCCGCCCGGCGTGGGTAGGCTTCCTTTATGGCTGAACATGTGTGGCTGCTGCCGCTGAAGGACCTCGACGACGACGCGCGCGCCATCAAGCTCGGGGAGATTGCCGGACTCGAGGTCCGGGAAGGCCAGCGCCTGTTTGTCGGCGAGCCGTTGCGGATGGTGCTGATCGGCCTGGAAGAGGTGTCCCGCCACCCCTTCGCTATCGACGCCAACGGATCCGCCGTCGGGGTCCTGACCCTGCAGACCGGAGCCGCGACCTTGGCCGGCTGGGCGGACGACGACTCGGTCTGGCTGCTGCGTGGTTTCCTGATCGACCGCCGGCAGCAGGGCAAGGGCCTGGGCACGCTGGCAGCGGCGGCCGCGGTGCGGGCCGCCGGGAAACTGACGGCAGCCCTCGGCGGCGGTCAGGCCGGCGTCGTGCTCTCGGTCAACGAACACAACCCGGCCGGGCAGGCCGCCTACCGCAAGGCCGGGTTCGAGGACCGCGGCCAGTACCTGGGCGGCGACGCCGGCCCGCAGCGGACCATGTACCGGCCCTTCTGACCCGCAGAGGGGAAATGCCGGTCCTGAGGCTGGGATCCGGTATTCCGTCAACTTACCTTGACCCCCGAGTGGGTTGTCACCTAATGTTGACGAAGGAGGTACCCGGTGAGAACACTGATCGGTTCTATGGACGGCAAGGGCCCGGCGGAGGCGCTGTACGAGGTCGCCGAGCTGCGCAAGGAAGTGGCCCGCACCGAGACGGAAATGGTACTGCGCGCGCGCCGGGCGGGTCTGTCGTGGGAAGCCATCGCAACCTGTCTCGGCGTCAGCAAGCAGGCCGTGCACAGGAAGTACGGGAAGCGCTGAACCGGGCTGCGGGCGGCAACGGCACAAAGACAAGCGGCCCCCACCGTGAGGTGGGGGCCGCCGTCGTGCAGTCCCTGGGGGAACAGCGTCCAGCTAGACGCCGTAGTACAGCTCAAACTCGTAAGGGTTCGGGCGCAGCGAGAGCGGACGGATCTCGTTCTCGTACTTGTACTCGATCCAGGTGTCGATCAGGTCCTGGGTGAAGACGCCGCCGGCCTGGAGGAACTCGTTGTCCTCGGCCAGGGCATCCAGGGCCTCCTCGAGCGTGCCGGGAGCCTTGGGGATGTCCTTGGCTTCCTCTGCGGGGAGCTCGTAGAGGTCCTTGTCGATCGGGGCGGGCGGTTCGATACGGTTGCGGATGCCGTCAATGCCGGCCATCAGCTGGGCAGCGAAGGCCAGGTAAGGGTTGGAAGAGGGGTCCGGAGCGCGGAACTCGATGCGCTTGGCCTTCGGGTTGGAGCCCGTGATCGGGATGCGGATGCCAGCGGAGCGGTTGCCCTGCGAGTAAACCATGTTGACCGGAGCTTCGAAGCCCTTGACCAGGCGGCGGTAGGAGTTCACCGTCGGGTTGGTGAAGGCCAGCACGGCGGAGGAGTGCTTCAGCAGGCCGCCGATGTACCAGCGGGCCATGTCGGACAGCCCGGCGTAACCCTTCTCGTCGTAGAACAGCGGCTCGCCGCCGGTCCACAGCGACTGGTGGCAGTGCATGCCCGAGCCGTTGTCACCGAAGACGGGCTTCGGCATGAAGGTGACCGACTTGCCCCAGGCATCGGCGGTGTTCTTGATGACGTACTTAAACTTCTGCAGGTCATCAGCCGCGTGGGTCAGGGTGGTGAACTTGTAGTTGATCTCAGCCTGGCCGGCGGAGCCGACTTCGTGGTGGCTGCGCTCGACCTCAAGGCCGGCCTCGTCCAGGGCGATGCACATGGCATCGCGAAGGTCGGCCTGCTTGTCGGTGGGGGAGACGGGGAAGTAGCCGCCCTTGACCGGGGTCTTGTAGCCGAGGTTTCCGCCCACTTCTTCGCGGCCGGTGTTCCAGTGTGCTTCCTCGGAATCGATCTTGTAGAAGCTGCCCTGCGGGGAGGACTCGTACTGGACGTTGTCGAAGACGAAGAACTCTGCCTCAGGTGCAAAGAATGCGGTGTCGGCGATGCCGGTGGAAGCCAGGTAGGCCTCGGCTTTTTCGGCAACGCCGCGGGGGTCGCGGTGGTACGGGTCACCGGTGCGTGGGTTCACGATCGAGAAGTTCAGCGCAAGGGTCTTCTCCATGCGGAACGTGTCGAGGAACGCCGTCGTGACGTCCGGGATGAGCTGCATGTCCGACTCGGCGATGCCCTGGAAACCGCGGATCGAAGATCCGTCGAAGAGCTGGCCGTTGACGAAGAAGTCGGCGTCAACGCTCTTGGCGGGCACGTTGAAGTGCTGCTGAATGCCAGGGAGATCGGTGAAGCGAATATCGACGAACTTAACGTCTTCGTCTTTGATGAACTTGAGGACTTCGTCCGCAGTCTTGAACATCTATGCTCCTTATGCATGGGAAATATCTGGCCGTCAGGCCGTGTGGTCCAGCGCAGTCCGGCAGCGGGAAAAACACAAAAAGTCTCCCCGCTCCTATGCCGCTAGCAACTGTTACCACCCTAAGGACACGGGGTTTCCCCGCGGTGTCCGCTTTGTTTCCGGCAGGTTACAGAATGCCCTGACAGGTAAACGGTAGTCGCTGTCCACAACGTGGCCTATCCGTGACCAGAGTGTGGCCCCTGAATGACCACACTGAACAGTGCGGGGAGGCATCCATTGCCGATAGTCTTGGAGGGTGGTTGATCGTAAAGACATAGGTTCATGGCTCAGCGGGCCTGACACGTCCGGCATTTCAAAGTACCCCGGGGAGCGGCTGGGCCTGCCCGAGTCCGGGCCGGGATCCATCGCCCGGGCCGGCCGCCGCATCGCCGCCATCTGCGTTGACTGGGCCATTGCGCTGCTGATCAGCAACTACGCCTTCGCCGGCGATCCCTGGGCGACCCTGGCCGTGTTTGCGCTTGAGCAGGCGCTGCTGGTCGGCACCTTGGGCTACAGCATCGGCCACCGCGTGGTGGGGATCCACGTGGTCCGGCTCGGCGGCGGCCCCGCGGGCCCCGTGCCGGCACTGGTCCGCAGCCTCCTTGTATGCCTCGTAATCCCGGCCGTCATCTTCGACCCGGACCACCGCGGGCTCCACGACAGGGCCATGGACACCGTCCTGGTCCGGATGTAGCTTCCGCCGCGAGCCGCCTTGCTTCGTCGGTTCGCCGTGAACGACCGCTAGAACCCGCCTCCCGGTATCGCGGCCACTGCGTCATATGGACGTTGGTGTTGTGCCGGTCTTGGGCCGTCCGGCAGGGGGAACCCCCGAACGGTCCCGAAGTAGCTAAACCCCGGCCGTTTCGCCGGCCGGCTCCTGCGCCGGATGTGCAGGCTGCGCAGCATCCTGCTTAGCCGTGACCGTCAGGTACCCGTGGCGGCCCGCCCAGCGCTCAAACCAGACTGTGGCAAACGGGAACACCGCTGACACCCCCGCGAACAGGGCCACCCGGAACGGCCAGCGCTGCAGGCCCCACAGGCTCAGTGCCGCGATCCCGTAGCCGACAAACAGCGCGCCGTGGATCGGGCCCGCGATCTCGACCCCGAGTTCCGTGGTCCGGATGACCCACTTGAGGAACATCCCCACCAGCAGTGCGGCCCAGCTGAAGGCCTCGGCGATGGCCAGGACCCGGAAGATGCGGATCACGGCAGAAGTGGACGGACGTTTCATGGTGGAGTCTCCGGGTTCTGTCCCGAGGGGACATTGTGAGCTGGGCAAAGAAAACGCCCCGGCTGCCGGCCTGGAAGGCGGTTACCGGGGCGTTCCTGCGGGCTGGCGTGTGGCCTAGCGTCCGCGGGCCGCCTTGCGGTCCGGGCGGGCCTTGTAGGGATCAATGCCCTTGGGGATGGGCAGGCGGCTTCCGAGCGAAGAGATGCGCTTGGAGACCGTGCTGACCTCGAGCTTGGTCAGTTCATTCTTCATCTTGGTCATCTTCTTGGAGACCTGGCTGATGGGGACCTGGCCCTCGCCGCGTCCGCTTTCGATCACGTGGATGGTGACGTTGGGCAGGATGCGCGCGAGCCGCTTGCGTTCGGCGTCGAGCAGCGGCTTGACCCGGTGGCTGGGGCCCTCGCTGACCAGGACAACGCCGGGACGGCCGATGGCACGGAAAACGGCGTCCTGGGTGCGCGGGTTCACCGCGACGGGCTGCTCTTCGACGATCCAGCCGCGTTTGAGCGTGCCCAGCGCGGCGCCCGATGCTCCGGGTTGGTTTTCAATCCGTGCGAAGGCGGCGCGCTCGGCGCGGCGGGACAGGATCAGCGTGGCCGCGAGAAGACCCAGCGGGAGGCCGATGAGCAGTCCGGTGATCCAGTTATCCAACAGGAATCCGATGACGAAGCTGACAGCCACGACACCGAGGAACGCCAGCAGCATAAGCCACGGGACCATCGGATCGTGCTGGCGGGTCATCTGGAAGACTTCGCGGATCTGCTTCAGGCGGCTCGGCTTCTTGACCTTGGCCACCTTGGGCTTGCGGGAAAAGAGACCGCGCTTCGGAGCTTCAGAAGCCGGAGTGGAGTTGCTGGAATCAGGGGAATTCGCCATAGTGCCTTAATTCTACGTGATGGACGGCGAAAGGCCGGACGCCGAATTCCTCCGGTGCCGGCCCTTCGCCGCAATCGCGACAACTGGATTCAGGCGCGCGCCGCGAGCAGCGAACTGGCTTCCTGGCGGGTGCTGCCCGAGCTTTCGATGTGGGCCAGCTGGGCGGGGATTTCCAGGCCCTTTTTACGCATCGCGGTGGCCCAGAGCCGGCCCGCGCGATAGGAGGAACGCACCAGCGGACCGCTCATGACGCCCAGGAAACCGATCTCGTCGGCTTCCTGCTGCAGGTCCACAAACTCCTGCGGCTTGACCCAGCGGTCAACGGGCAGATGCCGCTCGGACGGGCGCAGGTACTGGGTGATGGTGATCAGGTCGCACCCGGCATCGTGCAGGTCCTTGAGTGCCTCGGAGATTTCCTCGCGGGTCTCGCCCATGCCCAGGATCAGGTTGGACTTGGTAACCATGCCGAGGTTGCGGCCCTGCGTGATGACGTCCAGGGAGCGGTCGTAGCGGAAAGCCGGACGGATGCGCTTGAAAATCCGCGGGACGGTCTCGACGTTGTGGGCAAACACTTCGGGCTTGGAGTCGCAGATCGCTTCGATGTGCTCCGGCTTGCCGGAGAAATCGGGAATCAGGAGCTCGACGCCGGTGCCCGGGTTGAGTTCGTGGATCTTGCGGACCGTTTCGGCGTAGAGCCAGACGCCCTCGTCGGCGAGGTCGTCGCGGGCCACACCGGTGACGGTGGCGTAGCGGAGCTGCATCGCCAGGACCGAGCGGGCGACCTTTGTGGGTTCGAAAACGTCCACGGGGGAGGGCTTGCCGGTGTCGATCTGGCAGAAATCACAGCGCCGGGTGCACTCGGAGCCACCAATCAGGAAGGTCGCTTCCTTGTCTTCCCAGCATTCGAAGATGTTGGGGCAGCCGGCTTCTTCACACACGGTGTGGAGGCCCTCTTTTTTGACCAGGTTCTTGAGCTGCACGTACTCAGGCCCCATCTGGACCTTGGCCTTGATCCATTCCGGCTTGCGTTCCACCGGGGTGGCCGCATTGCGCTGCTCGATACGCAGCATTTTCCGGCCTTCTGGTGCCAGGGTCACAGTAGAGCTCCTTCATGGGTTGCAACTAGCGCTTCTTCATTGTTGCGCAGTTCCTCGATGATCCGCGACACGAGGTCGGCGGGGGTGACGTCCCGGCCCGTCTCCTGGGCGATGGTGGTGACGCCGGCGTCGGAAATCCCGCAGGCGATGATCTGGGCGTACGGCGCCAGGTCGTTGTTGCAGTTGATCGCGAAGCCGTGCATGGTGACGCCCCCGTGGACGCGGATGCCGATCGCGGCAATCTTGCGCGCGGGTCCCTTCTCGTCCTGCTCGATCCAGACGCCGGCACGGCCCTTGATCCGGACCGCCTCGATGCCGTAGTCGGCCAGCACGGCGATGATGACGGCTTCCAGCCGCTCCACGTAGTCGCGGATCCCGGCCGGGTTCCTGAGCCTGATGACGGGGTAGCCGACAAGCTGTCCCGGGCCGTGCCAGGTGAGCTTGCCGCCGCGGTCCACCGGGACCACGGGTGTGCCGTCAAAGGGGCGTTCGTGGTCTTCGGTGCGTTTGCCTGCCGTATAGACGGCGGCGTGCTCCAGCAGCAGGACCGTGCTGGGGGCGGTGCCGGCGAGGACCCTCCCATGGAGTTCGCGCTGGATGTCCCAGCCGCGCGTGTAATCGACGAATTCCGGGTCGAGACCCAGCTGCGAGAACTCAAGAGTCATGGCATCCAGCTTAGACCCCGGCTCTCGCAGCGGCCGATTCTGTGGCGAAGCTCTCACCCCCTGTGGATAACTTCTGCGGGATTCCGCGGGATCCGCTATTCCTTGGGTATGGAAGATCACGCACCCTCCGCCGCCGCGGAGCCCGAGGTTCCCGGATACGACGTCGGCCGTTGCCTCGGGCGCGGCGGCGGCGCCACCGTCTGGCTGGTGACCGAGCAGGCGAGCGGCCGCGAGTACGCACTGAAGTGTTTCTTTGCCCGCGACGGCGAAGGGGAGGAGGCAGTCCGGCGCGAGGTGCGGACCCTGTCCGTCCTTGACCACGAGCACCTGGTCAAGGCATACGACGTCGTCCGGCTGGACGGGCCGTGTGCCGGGAGTCTCGGGCTGATCATGGATTACGCCGCGGGCGGCTCGCTGGGGCAGCTCGTGGCCGGCCGGGGGAGCCTGGGGCCGGGGGAGACCGTCACCGTCCTGACCCCGATCGCCCGGGCCCTCGCCTACCTGCATGGTCACGGCTTCACCCACGGCGACACCGCTCCCGGCAATATACTGTTCACCGCCCACGGCAAACCGCTGCTGGCCGATCTGGGCGTCGCCCGCATGGTGGCTGACGCCACGGCGGTGCCCGACGCCGGAACGGAGGGTTTCCGCGACCCGGCGCCCGTGGACGCCGTCCGGGCCGGGCTGCAACCGGAACGGGACGTGTATTCCCTGGCGGCCCTGGGCTGGTACTGCCTGACCGGGCGTGCCCCTGAGCCGGACGCGCAGCGGCCGCCGCTGCCGCTGCTGGTCCCTGGGGTTCCGCCTGCGCTGGCCGCGGCCCTGGAATCCGGACTTCATGAGGACCGGAGGCTTCGGCCCTCTGCCGCCGAGCTGGCCTCCGCCGTTCACCGCAGCGCCGTGCCCGCGCCGGTGGACCTGTCGGTTTCGGTCCACCCCACGGTCATTCCGCAGCTGCTGACCCGGCGCACCCGGCCCGGTACGGCACAGGGCCGCCGGGTCGAACGGCTCCGGACCCTGCCGGGCCGCCTCCGCAGGCCGCGCGCGGACGCCCCGCTGCCAGCCGCCGGGTCGCCTGGTGCCGGGGTTCCACCGTCCGTCCGTGCGGGCGCCGGGCGCGGGGCAGGCGGCTTTGGCGCGCGCCGCCCGGCCCGCCGGGGCATCACCGGCCGGCGCTCCTTCCGGACCGGGTCCCTCCGGCCCGGCTCCGGCCAGCCTTCCGCCACCCACCCGGCATGGCCGGGCCGCCGCGGTCTCCGGGCGGTAGCCGTGGGCCTGGTCCTCATGGGTGCCCTTGCCGCCGCGTGGGGGTTTGCCCGGGCCGGGCTGCCCGGCCCGTTCCCGGGATTTGCTGTCAACGAAGCCGGGTCCGTTGCGGAGCCCGCTCCGGCGGCGGCGGTCCCGGGCTCTGGCGCGGCGCCCGGGTCTCCGGGGCCTGGTAGCGGTGCCGCTGCGGCCCTTCCGCCCGATGTGCAGGCACAGCTCGCCTCGCCCGACCCCGAGGAAGCGGTCCGCGGACTGGCCCGGCTCCGCTCCCTGGCTCTCAGCTCGGGGGACTTCGGCCTGCTGGAGCAGGTCAACGTGCCAGCGTCCGCGGCGGCCGCGGCGGACGGGCGGATCAGCGCCAGGCTCAAGGAAACGGGCCGGGTGCTGGCAGGTTTCACGACCGTCCTGGGCCAGGTGGCCCAGGACGCGGCACCGACGGGGGACAGCGGCCGTACCCTGGCCGTCGTGGCCGTCACCGCGAGCACACCCGCCTACCAGGAACGCGACGCGGACGGGGCGGTGCTGGCGGACGCCGCGGCCGCACCGGAACAGCGGCTGCGGCTCGTCCTGGCGACGGTCGGGGGACGCTGGCTGATCCAGGACATCCTTCCCCCCGCCGGGGCCCCAGCCGACATGGGCATCGACAGGGAGGCCCCCGCCGCCGGAATCTCCGCCGGTGCTGGCGGCTAGTCCCTGTCGCAACGGGCAGGGATCAGCAACTGGCAGGGATCAGCAACGGGCGGGTCTCAGGACTTCGGGCCGCGATCCACCACCCACGCGGCAGCCTCGGTGAGCGAGGGGTGCTGCCATTCGAAACCCGCCTCGCTCAGGGCTGCAGGTTCCATCCGCTGGCTGGAGAGCAGCAGTTCCTCGGCAAGCTTGCCCATCACCAGCCGCAGCACCGGGGCGGGGACGCGGAGCACCGCCGGCCGGTGCAGGGCCGCGGCCAGCGCCGCGGTCAGCGAGTTCACGTCCGCGACCTCCGGTGCGCAAACGTTCACGGGCCCGGACAGCCGGCTGGTCAGCAGAAAACCAAAGGCGCCGGCTACATCGGGGAGCGTGACCCAGGGCCAGTACTGCCGGCCGTTGCCCAGCGGCCCGCCCACGCCCAGGCGCAGCAGCGGCATGAGCCGTCCCAGGGCGCCACCGGATCGGCTCAGCACGACGCCGGTGCGCGGCGTGACCACCCGTACGCCGGCCGGAGCCTTGTGCGCGGCCGCTTCCCACTCGATGCAGATCCGGGCGAGCACGCCGACGCCGGCGGGGGCGTTCTCCCGGAGCACAGCCGCGCCGGCGTTGCCATAGTAGCCGGAGGCCGACTGGCTGAGGAAGACTGCCGGTGGGGTGTCCAGCCGCCCCATCGCCGCCGTCAGGGTCGACGTCGGCCCGAGCCGGGAGTTGCGGAGTTCGTTGATGCGGGAGCGGGTCCAGGGCCGGTCGCCGATGCCGGCGCCGGAGAGGCTGACGACGGCGTCGGCCCCTTTCAGTGCGGTCTCATCGATGGTGCCCGCCGCGGGGTTCCACTGGAACTCGGTCGGCGCGGCGGGCGCCCGCCTGACCAGAGTGCCGACGTCGTGCCCGGCGCTGCGCAGGCTGCTGGAAATGGCCGTTCCGATCAGCCCTGAGGCTCCGGCAATAATGATTCGCATGATCCATCTCACCATGCCCGGCTCGGCAGGGATACCTCCCCGGCGGGAGGGCCCGCCTTGACTATGATCTAACGATGACCTCTTCGAGTTACTTCCGTTTCCCGCATCTGCACGGCGATCTGGTCACTTTCGTGGCCGAGGACGACGTCTGGATTGCGCCCCTCGGCGGGGGCCGCGCCTGGCGCGTTTCCTCGCTGCAGCTGCCGGCCCGAAACCCCCGCTTCACGCCTGACGGCAAGCGCCTGGTATGGACGGTCATTCAGGGTACGGCCCCGGAAGTTGTCACGGCAGACGTCGACGGCGGCGGCTACCGGCAGTTGAGCTACTTCGGCCACGCCACCACCAAAGTCAAGGGCTTCACCCCCGACGGCGACGTCCTGGTCACGAGCGCCTTCCGCCAGGCCGACAGCCGCCTCGCCCACGCCTACAGCCTGCCGGTTACCGGCGGCTGGGCCGCCGAACTCCCGCTCGGCCCGGTGGAGTCCGTTGCCTTCGGACCGGTGGTCGGCGACGAACGCCCCGTCGTCCTTGCCAGTGTGCTCTCCCGTGAGCCCGCGTGGTGGAAGCGCTACCGGGGCGGCGCTGCTGGCAAGCTCTGGATCGACGCCGACGGAAACGGCGAATTCGAACGCCTCGCCGCCGAACTGGACGGCAACCTGACCGACCCGATGTGGGTTAATGGCCGGATCGCTTTCCTCTCCGACCATGAGGGCTACGGCAACCTCTACTCAGTGCTGCCCAACGGCTCCGAACTGCGCCGCCATACTGACCACGAGGACTTCTACGTCCGGCACGCCGCCACCGACGGCCAGCGTGTCATCTTCGAATCCGCCGGTGAGCTGTGGCTGCTCCCTGACCTGGGCTCGGCGGCCGTCAAACTTGAGATCTCGCTGGGATCCGCGTCCCAGGCCCGCCGCGGAGCGCCGCTGAAGCCGTCAAAGCACCTCGGCGATGTCATTCCGGACCGTACCGGCGGCTCCAGCGCCGTCGAGTCCCACGGCACCCTGCACTGGCTGCGGCACAAGGACGGTCCCTCGCGTGTCCTGGAAGCCACCCCTGGCGTCCGGGCCCGCCTGCCCCGCCCCTTTGGCGCGGGCCGGATCGCCTACGTTGCCGACCATGACGGCGTCGAAGCCCTGTACCTGAAGGCGATCGCCGCGCCTTTGGAGACCGGATCCCTGGCTTCCGGAACCGCGGCCGCCGGACACCCCGCCGGGCACGAGCCCCGGCAGCCGGCCGCGCCGGCCTTGCAGAAGGCAGCCAGTCCGGGCCAGGAGCCCGACGCCGGCACACCCCTGCCCAGCCCGGTCCCGGCCGCGGCCCTCACCCGGCCGGGCCCGGTAGCCGCAATCCCGGCAGCGCGTCCGCCAGCACACACCACCTCGGACGACGCCGCCGGCGACGCCGCCGACACCGCCGGGTCTGCGGAAGGCAACGTTCCGGTGCCGCAGGAACCGTCCGGCAGGCTGACCAGGATCGATTTCCCCAAGCCGACCAGGACCAGCGCCATCGAGGCCAGCCCGGACGGCAACTGGCTCGCCGTCGGCACCGCCTTCGGCGACATCTATCTGGCCGACACCCGGAGCGGCGCCCTGTCCCTCGTGAGCAGCATCGGCGAGGGCAGCATCGAAGGCTTCAGCTGGTCCCCGGACTCGGCCTGGCTGGGCTGGTCCGAGCCGGTGACGTCCTTCGGTTCCCGCAGCCGGCTGCGCATCACCGGCGCGGACGACGCTCTCGCCGCGGCGGACGGGAAGCGCACCATCATCGAGGTCACCGACGGGCGTTTCCGCGACGAATCACCGTCGTTCACCCCGGACGGCAAGTACCTGGCGTTTCTCTCCAACCGCAGCTTCGACCCGGTCTACGACGGTCATTCCTTCGACCTGTCCTTCCCGAGCCCGATCAAGCCCTACCTCGTGGCCCTCGCCGCAGACACCCCCTCGCCCTTCGGCCCGAGTGTTGACCTGCAGGATAGCGCCGACGCCGACGCCGACGCCGACGCCGGCACCGGTGCTTCAGCCGAGAATGCCGGCCAGGACCCGGTGCCCGCGGTCCGGGTCGACGCCGAAGGCCTGGCCCACCGCGTCATCAGCGTGCCGGTGCCGCAGGGCAACTACTCCGCCCTCACCGCGACCGAGGGGGCCCTGCTCTGGCTCGACCACGAGCTTTTCGGCGTCACCGGCGACGGCCGGGCCAGCCTTGAGGACAAGAACGCGGCGCCCTGCCTCGTCCGCTTCGACCTGGCCCGGCGCAAAACCACCACCATAGTGGACGCGCTGGACAGCTACCGGCTCTCCGGCGACGGCGGGAAGGTCGTGGTACTGCAGGACAAACAGATCCGCGTTTCGCCCGCCAACGCGAAGGCGGACGAGGAATCCGGGCAGCTGGTCAACGTCGACCTCAGCCGCATCCGCGTGCAGCTCGACCCGCTCAGCGTCTGGGGCCAGGCCTTCGATGAGGCCTGGCGGCTCCAGCGCGACTTCTTCTGGACGGAAGACATGGCCGGGCAGGACTGGGACTCGGTGCACGCCCGCTACCGCCCGATTGTGGACCGGCTCGGCTCGCACGACGACCTGGTGGACCTGCTCTGGGAGCTCCACGGTGAACTGGGCACCTCCCACGCCTACGTCCGTCCCTTTGCTGTGACCGAAAACGGCAGCAATGGCCAGGGTCGGCTCGGCGCGGATCTCGCTTTCACCGGATCGGGCTGGGAGATCACCCGCATCCTTGCGGGCGAGTCCTCCGACCCGCTTGCCACCTCGCCGCTGACCCGCCCCGGCGCGGACGCGAAGGTGGGCGACGTGCTGCTGGCGATCGACGGCATCGAGCTGACCGAAGCGCGCACGCCGGCCATGCAGCTGGTCGGCGCCGCGGGACGCGCCGTCGAGCTCACGCTGCTCAACGGCGCCGGGCACGGAAGCCAGGCAGGCAAGCAGCGCCGTGTTGCCGTGGTCCCGGTCAAGGACGAGGAGCGGCTGCGGTACCAGGAATGGGTGGCCGCTAACCGCCGGACCGTCCGGCAGGCCTCACAGGGGACGTTCGGCTACCTGCACATCCCCGACATGATGGCCAACGGCTGGGCCCAGCTGCACCGCGACCTCGACACCGAGACGGCCCTTGACGGCCTGATCGTCGACGTCCGCCGCAACCGCGGAGGGCACACCTCCCAGCTCGTCGCCGAGCTCATCGGCCGCAAGGTCACCGGCTGGAGCATGCCGCGCGGGGAGCGGCCGCGGACGTACCCGCACCACGCACCGCGCGGACCGGTCATCATCCTGACCGACGAATTCGCCGGGTCCGACGGCGACATCATCACCCAGGTCTCCAAGCTGCGGGGGATCGGCCCGGTCATCGGCACCCGGACCTGGGGCGGAGTCGTCGGCATCGACAACCGCTTCGCCCTGGCCGACGGGACAGGTGTGACCCAGCCGCGCTACGCCACCTGGTTCTCCGGCGGCGTGGGCTGGGGGGTCGAGAACTTCGGCGTGGCGCCGGACATCGAGGTGACCTTCCCGCCGCACGCATACGCCGCCGGCACCGACCCGCAGCTGGAATACGGCATCGGCGCGCTCAAGGAAATGATCCAGGAGCTGCCCACCGACCGGCCGCCCCTGCGGGAGGGCTACCGCCAGGTCCGGCCCGCCCCGCTGCCGGCCCGCCAGCCCGGCAACTAGGCCGGCGCCCCGGCGCCCCGGCGACCAGGCGCGGCGCCAGCCCGCCAACCAGGCCGGCGCCCGGCGCAGCCCGCGCACAGCGAAGGCCCCCGTTCCCTGACCCAGGGAACGGGGGCCTTCGCTGTATACGCGTCGGAGGCTAGGAGGCTAGGAGGCCAGGGTGGCGTCCAGGGTGATCTTGATGCCGGTCAGGGCGGCCGAGACGGGGCAGCCCACCTTGGCTTCCTCGGCGATCCGCTGGAATTCGTCCTCCGTGATCCCCGGGATCCGTGCGCTGACGGTCAGGTGGCTGTCCGTGATGCCGGTACCGGGCACGAAGGTGACATCGGCCTTGGTGTTGACTTCCTCGGGCGTGTGGCCGGCCTGGGCGACGGCGAGGCTGAACGCCATGGAGAAACAGGCCGAGTGTGCTGCGGCGATGAGCTCTTCGGGGCTGGTCTTGCCCTCGGAGGCCTCGGCGCGCGCCTTCCAGGTGACATCGAAGTTACCCAGGCCGGAGCTGTCCAGCGTGGTATTGCCTGCGCCCGACATCAGGTCGCCATTCCATACAGTGTGTGCGGTGCGTGTAGCTGCCATGTCCACTCCTCAAGTTCGTAGAAATCCCGCAGACCCGGCGAAGCCGGATCATGCCGTGTCCCATCCTAGGGATTCGGCGGCCCCGGCGCACCGGTGTCCGCTCTCGGAGGATTGTGACCACGTACAGTGTCGACATGGTCATCACCGTCGCCTGCGCGGCGCCCGCGGCGCGCATCGCCACGATCATGGTCAACGCGGTGGACGCAGAGCGCCTGGCAGCATTCTGGGCGGCGCTGCTGGGCACCCCGGTTTCGGCGCGCTTCGAACAGTTCGTCTGGCTCCGGCCCGCCGGCCCCGGAGCCCCGCAACTGGCGTTCCAGCAGGTCGGGCAATGAATTCTGCATCGCCGGCGACTGAGCTCGCGGGAGAACGACGACGGCGACGCACCCCCGGGGGTGCGTCGCCGTCACTGCTGGAGAGAGGGCTGTTGCCGGCGGGAGGGCTACTTCCAGAGGGTGGCGATGGCCACGTTGAGCAGGGCCAGCCCGCCGACAGCGTGGGCGAGGCCCGCGCCGACGTCCTCGCCCTTCTTGTACTTGCGGCGGCCGATGAAGGCCAGGACGCCCACGGCCAGGGCCACGGCAAGCTTGACGCCGAGCTTGGCGTAGTTGGCGTCGATGTCCAGGAACGGGATGAGGCCCATCAGGGCGACGCCGGTAAGCAGCTGCAGCATCGCGCCGTCGAACTGGCGCGGGTGAACGGTGGGCTGTTTCATCTGGCCGATCCAGATGCCCACGATCATGGCGGCGCCGACGATGTGCAGGAAGACCACGAAGTTATAAACGATATCCATGGCATCAGTCTAGCCAGAAGATTCTACGCTCCGTAGTAAGACCCGCCCGGTCCGGGGACGAACCCGGCCGGCCATTAAAACGGCGACGGCGGCGCGGGTTCCGGTGGTTTCCCGCCGGTATCCGCACCGCCGTCGCCGTAGGTGTTCTGTGCCGTTGGAGGCTAGAGCCCCAGGTCGGCTTCGAAGGCGCCTTCCTCAAGGCGTGCCTTCAGCGTCTGCAGGAAGCGTCCTGCGTCGGCGCCGTCGACCAGCCGGTGGTCGTACGTCAGGCAGAGGTACATCATCGAGCGGATGGCCAGCGAATCATCGCCGTTCTCATCGGAGACCACGACGGCGCGCTTGACGATCGCCCCGGTGCCGAGGATGGCAACCTGCGGCTGGTTGATGACCGGAGTGTCGAACAGGGCGCCCACGGAACCGATGTTGGTGATGCTGAAGGTTCCACCGGAGAGTTCGTCCGGGCCGATCTTGCCCTTGCGGGTGCGGTCCGCGACGTCGGCGATCTTGCCGGCGAGGCCGGCGAGGTTCAAGTTGCCGGCGTCGGCAATGACCGGAACCAGCAGGCCCTTGTCCGTGTCTACCGCAACTGCCAGGTGCTCGGCGTTGTGGTAAGTGATCTCCTGCTTGTCCTCGTCGTAGGAGGCGTTGACCTTCGGGTGCTGCTTCAGGGCCTCGGCGACAGCCTTGGCGATGAAGGGCAGGAAGGTCAGCTTGGAGCCGTTCTGGGCCTGGAAGGAGTCCTTGGCCTTGGCGCGCAGCTTGGCCACCTTGGTCATGTCGATCTCGTGCACCTGGGTCAGCTGGGCGGAGATATCCAGCGACTCGCGCATGCGGCGGGCAATGACCTGGCGGATCCGCGGGGCCTTCTGCACGGTGCCGCGCAGCGAGGACTGGTCAGCGGAGGGACGCGCCGCCGGAGCAGCGGACGGAGCCGGGGCAGCCACGGCGGGCGCCGGAGCGGCCTTGGCTTCTGCCGCCGCCAGCACGTCCTGCTTGCGGATGCGGCCCCCGACGCCGGTGCCGGCCAGCGAGGAGATGTCCACGCCCTGCTGGTTGGCCAGCTTGCGGACGAGCGGGGTGACGTAGCCGGATTCCGCGGCCGCGGCGGCCGGGGCAGCGGGAGCGGCAGCGGTCGCAGCCGGGGCCGCATCCTGTGCCGGTGCGGGGGCTTCCTGCTTGGGGGCTTCCTGTTTCGGTGCCTCCTGCTTGGGGGCCTCAGCCGGGGCAGTTTCCTGCTTCGGGGCTGCTGCCGCTTCCTTCGGGGCTTCCTTGGCGGGAGCCGCCGTGGGGGCCGCACCGGAACCGATCACGGCGAGGACGGAACCGACCTCAGCCGTTTCATCCTCGGCGACACGGATTTCCTGCAGCGTGCCGGCGACCGGTGACGGGATCTCGGTGTCGACCTTGTCGGTGGACACCTCAAGCAGCGGTTCGTCAACCTCGACGGCGTCGCCAATGCTCTTGAGCCAGCGGGTGACGGTGCCTTCGGTGACGCTCTCGCCCAGGGCCGGGAGCGTGACTTCGTGGCCTTCACCGGCGGGAGCAGCGGCCTCGGCGGCGGGTGCTTCAGCTTTGGGGGCGGGCGCTTCGGCGGCGGCCGGCGTCTCGGCGGCGGGTGCTTCAGCTTCGGCTGCCGGCGCTTCCTCGGCCGGTGCTTCCTCTGCCGGTGCCTCGGCGGCGGGGGCTTCGCCCGAGCCGGCCGCACCGGAGCCGTCGCCGATGCGCACCAGCGGTGCGCCAACTTCAGCGGTCTCGTCTTCGGCGACGAGGATTTCCTCGATCACGCCGGCGATCGGAGAGGGGATCTCGGTGTCTACTTTGTCGGTGGAAACCTCGAGCAGCGGCTCGTCCACCTCTACCCGGTCACCTACCTGCTTGAGCCAGCGGGTGACGGTTCCTTCGGTGACACTCTCACCGAGGGCGGGCAAGTTAACGGATTCAGACATGTCGTCCCCGTTCTCCTTATTGATCTTTAGTGCGGATGATTGCTGCCTTGGTCGAGCTTAGTGCACCCGGCATTTCGGGCCGGGTGCACTAAGCACGAAGTTCTTGCGGTGGTGCGGGCGGAACTGTTAGCCGTGCAGGGCCTTGCCGGCCAGAGCCAGGTGGGCCTCGCCCAGGGACTCGTTCTGGGTCGGGTGTGCGTGGACCAGCTGGGCCACGTCCTCCGGGTAGGCTTCCCAGTTCACGATCAGCTGGGCCTCGCCGATCTGCTCGCCCATCCGGGCGCCGATCATGTGGATGCCGACGACGGGGCCGTCCTTCTGGCGGACCAGCTTGACCAGGCCGGACGTGCCCAGGATGGAGCTCTTCCCGTTGCCGGCGAGGTTGTATTCCTGGGTCTGGATCTGGTCGTCACCGAACTTGGCCTTGGCGGCCTTTTCCGTGTAGCCCACCGTGGCGATTTCGGGCTCGGAGTAGGTGACCTTGGGGATGTTGACGTCTTCGACGACAACCGGCTTCAGGCCGGCGATTTCCTCGGCGACGAAAATGCCCTGCTGGTAGCCGCGGTGTGCCAACTGGAGACCCGGGACGATGTCGCCCACGGCGTAGATGTTGCCAACGCCGGTGTGCAGGCGTTCGTTGGTGATGACGAAGCCGCGGTCAATGGTCACGCCGGCTTCCTCGTAGCCGAGGTTGGCCGTGACGGCGCCGCGGCCGACGGCGACGAGCATAAGGTCCGCTTCGAAGGTCCTGCCGTCCACGAGGGTGACCTTCACGCCGTCGGCGTTCTGCTCCACGCCCTGGAAGAAGGTGCCGGTGGAGAACTTGATGCCGCGCTTCTTGAAGGCGCGCTCAAAGGCCTTGACGATCGTTGCGTCCTCGTTTGGGACCAGCGAGGGCAGGCCCTCGATGACGGTGACGTCGACGCCGAAGGACTTCCAGACGGAAGCGAACTCGACGCCGATTACGCCGCCGCCCAGGATGATCGCGCTCTTGGGGATGAAGTCCAGGGTGAGGGCTTCCTCGGAGGTGATGACCTTGCCGCCGATTTCCAGGCCCGGCAGCGTACGCGAGTAGGAGCCGGTCGCGAGGACAATGTTCTTGCCCTTGTACGCGGTGCCGTTCACGACGATGGTGTCGGTGCCCTGGAGCTTGCCTTCGCCCTCGATCACGGTGATGCCCTTTTTGGCCTTGATGAGACCCTGCAGACCCTTGAACTTGCCGGCGATGATGCCGTCTTTGTAGGCGTTGACAGCGGTGATGTCGATGCTGTCAAGGGTGACGTTGACGCCGTACTTTGCCGAGTCCCGGGCGTGGTCGGCCAGTTCCGCGGAGTGCAGCAGCGCCTTGGTGGGGATGCAGCCGGTGTGCAGGCAGGTGCCGCCGAGTTTGCCCTTTTCGATGAGGCCGACGGTGAGGCCGAGCTGAACGGCACGCAGGGCAGTTGCGTAGCCGCCGCTGCCGCCGCCGAGTACCAGGATGTCGAATTCTTGCGCAGTTGCCTGATCGGCCACTAAAACGCTCCCTCGCGTGAACGATGACACGAGAGTACGCATCATCTGGTCTTGGAACTTCCCTGCCGTGATTATGCCAGCAGGTAAGTTCCCTTTCATTTGTGACTACCGGTGTTCACCTTAGCGAACCACTAATACATGCTCCACCTTGCCGTGGCGATTGTGGAGCGCTTGTGTCCAGTGTCACGCGGCCTGCCGGCCGGAGCGCGCTGCCCCGGCCGGCATGCCGCGGACGGCTGGTCGGATGGCGCCTAGGGGGTTTTGGCCAGGATGTCCTCGACGTAGGCCACCAGCGTCCGCACGGTGCAGCCCGTGCCCTGCTTGTGGTTGTAGCCGTAGGGGCTGCCGTTGTTGAACGACGGGCCGGCGATGTCGATGTGGGCCCAGGGGATCGGCTCGCCGTCCTTGCCCTTGCCCACGAATTCGCGCAGGAAGACGGCGGCAGTCATCATGCCGCCGTGGCGTTCGCCGATGTTGGCGATGTCCGCGACCTGCGAGTCGAGGCTGGGGCGCAGCTCTTCGGGCAGCGGCATCGGCCAGAGAAGCTCGCCGGCGCGGTCCGCGGCCGCCTTGAGCGGGCCGGTGACGGAGTCGGCGCCCATCACGCCGGCGGTGCGGTTGCCGAGGGCGACCAGCTGCGCGCCGGTGAGGGTGGCGACGTCGATAATGGCGTCCGGGAACTCCTCACTCGCGGCGACGATGCCGTCCGCCATGACCAGCCGGCCCTCGGCGTCGGTGTTGAGGACCTCGACGGTCTTGCCGCCGAACATGGTGAGGACGTCGGCCGGTCGCTGCGCGGCGCCGGAGGGCATGTTCTCGGCGATGCAGAGCCAGGCGGTCGCCTTGACGGGCAGGCCGAGGCCGGCGATGGCCAGCACGCTGTTAAGGACGACGGCGGCGCCCGCCATGTCAGACTTCATGTCTCCCATGCCGAGTGCAGGCTTGATCGAGATGCCGCCGGTGTCGAAGGTGATGCCCTTGCCCACGAGGGCGATCTTGGCGGTGGCCCGGGCGGGGGAATATTCGACCTTGACCAGGCGCGGCTGCCGGGTGGAACCCTTTCCGACGCCGAGGATGCCGCCGAAGCCTTCCTTTTCCAGGCGCTTCTCGTCCCATACGGTGACCTTGACGGGCAGTCCCCTGGACAGTTCCTTGGCGGCGTCCGCGAAGGATTCCGGGTAGAGGTGGCTCGGCGGCTGGTTGACCAGGGAGCGGGTCGCGTTGACGGCCTTGCCGATCAGGGCGGCGCGGTCCAGTACCGGCAACAGGGCCTTGTTGGCGGCAAAGTCCGTGACAATCACGACGTTCTTGACCGGATCCTTCAGCCCCTCTTTGGAGGAGCGGTATTCGGTGAAGGAGTAGGCGCCCATCGCGGCGCCCTCGGCAACGGCGGCAACGTCGCCGAGCGATGCCGTCGGGAGGGCCAGGGTGACCGTGCCGAGGCCGGCCAGCTGGCGGACGGCCGAGCCAGCGGCGCGGCGGAGCGCCTCTTCGGTGAGCGGCTGCGCGGCGGAAACTTTTCCGACGCCGGCCAGCACGAGGACTTTCGCGCCGGTTTCGCTCAGGCCCGGGAGGCGGTGGGCCTGGTCGGCTGCCCCGGTGATGCCAAGAACACTCAGTGATTCCGCCAGGGCTTCGGCGGCCTTGGCCGTCAGGGGATTGCTGAGCAGGACAGGGCCGTCCGTGCCCTGCCCGACGCCGATGACAAGGGCATCGCTGGGGGACTTCTTTAGGTCCCCTGCGACTGCACTAAGTTTAATTTCAGTATTCTTGACCACGAGGACAGTCCTCAATTCTCTGAGTTTTTGCGGCAGGAACTGCATGTCCGGCGCCCTGCCTTGGAGCCTGGGCCGCTGCCGGTCTGAGACGTAACCCAAGTGTCTTCAAGCCGTCATAAGGCCAGCTCCGATCGTAGTCTCTCCGCGGCGCGGGTGTTCAATTGAATGAGAGCTGGAGCACACCCCGGTCAGGAATGCCCCGGTACTCCGCTGTGTTGTACCCAGTATCAGCGCCGCCGCCCCGCAGGGCCCGTCCGGCTGCCCCACTGACTACGATGAGAGGAACATGCCGTGCGAGAACGGATTTCCGGCTCCCTGCTGGACCCCGAGTCGCTTTACCTGCGTGATGACGCGCTGTTCCACAGCCCCGAGCTCCGCGGGCTGAACCTCGTCATGGGCTTCACCGGGTTCGCCGACGCAGGACACGTTGTCCGGCAGATCACCGCCGAACTGCTGGACACCCTGGACTCCGAGATGGTGGCCGAATTCGACGCCGACCAGCTGATCGACTACCGGTCCCGCCGCCCGCAGATCAGTTTCGTCGAGGACCACCTGCAGGACTACCAGGCGCCGCGCCTGGCGCTGTACCGCATGGTCGACGGGCTCGGCAGCCCGTTCCTGCTCCTGGCCGGATTCGAACCTGACCTGCAATGGGAGCGGTTCGCGCGCGCCGTTGTGGGAATCGTCGAGGAACTGGACGTCAACCTCGTCACGTGGATCCATTCCATCCCCATGCCAGTCCCGCACACCCGTCCCGTCGGAGTGACGGTGCACGGCAACCGACCCGACCTCATCGAGGGCATCTCGGTGTGGAAACCGACCGTCGAGGTTCCTGCCGCCGTCGGCCACATCCTGGAACTGCGGCTCACGGAGGCCGGGCGCAACGTCGCCGGCTACGTGATGCACGTGCCGCACTACCTTGCCGAGGCCGAGTACCCGACCGCCGCCGTCGCCGGACTCGAGCACCTCGGGGCGGCCACCTCGCTGATGCTCCCCGCCGACCGGCTGCGCGAAGCGGGCCGGGACGTCGGGCGCCAGATCGCCGAGCAGATTGAGGCTTCGGAGGAGGTGCAGCAGGTGGTTTCACGGCTCGAAACCCGCTATGACGAGAACGCCGAAGGAACCGTGCGCCGGTCCCTGCTCGCCGATGAGAACGACCAGCTGCCCAACGCCGATGACCTCGGCGCCGCCGTCGAGGCCTACCTGGCCCGAAAAGAACCCGGCGAATAAATACTATTTGTCTCTGCGCTGGGCATAATGGGGGAGTGACTTCACCCCGCGCCTGGCTGATCTGGATCGTCGGGGTCTTCGCGTACCTTGTGGCGGTCAGCCAGCGCACCTCGTTCGGTGTGGTGGGGCTGGAGGCCACGGAGCGCTTCCACGCCAGCGCGGCGGAAATCTCCTTCTTCACCGTGCTGCAGCTCCTCGTCTATGCGGCGCTGCAGATTCCGGTCGGCACTCTGGTGGACCGCTTCGGCTCCCGGGCGATGATCGCCGGCGGCGCCGTCCTGATGGGTCTGGGGCAGCTCCAGCTGGCCTTTGCCGAGAATATCCCCGGAGGGGTGCTGGGCCGGGTCCTGGTGGGCGCCGGCGACGCGATGACATTTATCGCCGTGATCCGGCTGATCCCGATCTGGTTCGCCCCCGCCCGCGTCCCGCTGCTCACCCAGCTGACCGGAATGTCCGGCCAGCTCGGCCAGCTCTTTAGCGTGGTGCCTTTCGCCCTGATCCTGCACCTCGCCGGCTGGACCCCCGCGTTCCTCACGCTCACGGCCATGTCCGTCCTCGCCGTGGTCCTCGTGCTGGTCCTGCTGCAGGACCGGCCGCCCGGGCACCCGGCACCGAAACCGTCGCAGGGGCTGCGCGCTACCGGAATCTCCATCTCCCACGCCTGGCGGCAGCCCGGCACCCGGCTGGGGCTCTGGAGCCACTTCACCGTCCAGTTCAGCGGCACCGTCTTCGCGATGACCTGGGGCTACCCCTTCCTGATCTCGGCGCAGGGCCTGGAAACGCCGGCCGTATCGGCGCTCATGACGCTTTACGTGGCCGCGGCCATCGCCGCCGGGCCGTTGATGGGCAGCTTCGTCGCGCGGCACCCGCTGCGGCGGTCCACCATGGTGCTGCTGATTTCCGCCGCCACTGCGGCAGCCTGGGCGGCGGTGCTGCTCGTTCCGGGACGCTCCCCGCTGTGGCTGCTGGCCGGGCTGGTGGTGGTACTCGCCATCGGCGGCCCCGGTTCCATGATCGGCTTCGATTTTGCCCGCACTTTCAACCCGGCCCACCGGATCGGCACCGCGACCGGGATTGTGAACGTGGGAGGCTTTATCGCCTCCCTCATCGCCATCTACCTGATCGGCCTGGTTCTAGACGTGCTGCACGCCACCGGGTTCTCGCGGGGCGAGCTCTATGGGCTCGATCCGTTCCGGATCGCCCTGAGCGTGCAGTTCCTGCTGCTGGCCGGAGGGGCGGGAGCCATCGTTGTCAGCCGTCGGAAGGTGCGGAAGCAGATGGAGGCCCAGGGGGTCCGGGTGCCGCCGCTACTGGCGGCCCTCGCCGAACAGCGCCGGCGCAGTGCGGACCGGCGCCGCACGCCCTGACCGCGGTGCCCGAACCGGACTCCGGCCGCGGCCCACGCCAGGTTGTCCACCCGGATTCTCCGCCCGGGTTGTCCGTCTGGGTTGGCCGCCTGGGTTGCCACCCGGGTTGTCCACATAGGACAACCAGGCCCTGACGCCGCCCTGTCCGGGCCGCGAAGCTGGCTACATGACGGCTCCCGATCACCTGAGAATCACCGGCCCGGAGGACATCCTCGGCTTCATCCCGCATTCGCTGGGCTATTGGCCGGCCCGCAGCCTCGTGGCCATGACCATGCAGGGCAAACGGCTCGGCGCCACGCTCCGGGTTGACCTCCCGGGCGGCGGCGGCAGACCGGACTGGTCCGGCACTCCCGGGCCGGCAGGCTTTGCCCGTTCGGTGGCGTCCTACCTGGCGGCCGACGCCGAGGCGGACGGCTCGCTGCTGGCCCTCTTCACCGAAACCGACGGGGACGGCGCGCCGTGGGCGGAACTCCTGGCGGCGCTGGACAACACGCTGGCCGACGCCGGCATGCCGGTGCGGGATGCCTGGCTCGTCGGCGCTGACTATTGGCGCAACGCTTACTGCCTGGACCCGTCGTGCTGCGCACCGCCCGGGCGTCCTGTGGAGGAGATCAGGAACAGCCGGCTCAATGCCGAGATGGTCTACCGCGGCAGCACCGTGGGAGCGGCTCCCGGCGCCGCCCTGCTCACGCCGCCGCCGGGTCCGCCGGATCCCGCCGTCTTGGAGGCCCAGCGGGTCTGGGCGCAGCTGTTCTCCGCGCACCTGCGGGACAGGCACCAGTTCGGCCAGGTCCTGGACGTCTGGGCGCGGGTGCTGCAGGCCCACGAGCCGACACTGTCCACAGCGCTCACCGGCTACCTGCGCGCATCCCTGTGCGTCCCGTCCTGGCGCGACGCGGTGCTGGTGATGGCCGCTGCCGGGCCGGAGGCCGCTGAACGGGGGGCCCAGGACTTCGGCTTGTTCGACGGCGGGCCCCCGGATCCCGGCGGGGGCGGCCCCTTACCTGCCACCGCGCCGTCTTCACTGCCGCTGGCTCCGTTGCCCCCGCTGGAAGGCTTCCCGCCGCGCGGCCCTGTGCCCAGGGGAGAGGGCACCCGGGGAGCGGGCGGTGGGCGGGAAGGCGGCGGCAGCGGAGGGAGTGGCGGGCGAGGAGGCGGCGGCAGCGGTGCCGGCCATACGCGGCAGAACGTTCCCGGGTACGGCGAGGTCCTGCTGGGGCTGGCGCCCCCGCTGCCGGACTGGGCCTTGATGGCGCGCCTGGACCGGGTGCTGGAGCAGCTGGGCGCCGCAGGCGGTGAGGCGGGAGCCGCCGCGCTGACCGGGAGGGGTTGGATTGAGTGGTGCCGCGGCAAAGGGTCCTTCGCCGATGCACTCTTCCGCCGCGCGGACCAGGAGCTCCCGGGCTACCGGCTGGCCGAACTACTGGCGGAGCTGGTCCGCCGCGGGACGCTCTGCGGCTGGGCGGCCAGGAGGGAAGCGGCCTGGCAGCGGTTCGAGCCGGACGTTGCCTGATACCAAGCCACCACCGGCCAACGCCGGGCCACCACCGGCCAACGCCGGGCCACCACCGGCCACTACCGGGTCAACGCCGGGCCACCACCGGGTCAACGCCGGGCCAACGCTGTCGACAGCGGGGGTGCCGCCGGATAACGCGGGCCCGCGCGCTGCGTCGGACCCGATTGAGAAAACCGTGAGACAATGGTTGCCGAGACCCGGTTGGGTCCGTGTATTAAGTGCTTGTAGTGGACCGTGGAAACAGGGAACATTACGATCACCCCAGGAGTTCTACTTAGTGGCTCTGCTGGTCGTGATTGCGCTTGATGTGAAACACGGACTTGACAGGGTCATAGTGGTGTTGCCCGTATGGTGATTCCACAGACCGCCGCTAGAAAGGTTTTCTGTGACCCCGTCTTCCGCGAAGAAGGAACCCGCCGACCAGGCCGTATTGTCCCCCGAGGAGAAGAAGGCGGCGACGAGCGCCAAGCGCGCCGCCACGCGTGCAGCCAACAAGGCTGTCAAAGACGCCGCCTTGGCCGAAGGTGACACCACCGCATCGGCAGTCGCCAAGCCTGAACCCAAGAAGCGCGGGCCCAAGCCCGGCGCTAAAGCCGCGGCGCAAGCCGCCGGCAAAGCCAACGGTGACGATGACACCGATGAGGAAGTCGAGGTAGACCTCGACGACGTCGTCGTGGAGGCCGTCGAGATCGGCGAGGACGGGGAGGAAATCCCCGCCAAGGCCGCCGCGGCCACCACCGGCTCCGGCTTTGTCTACTCCGACGCCGACGACGACGACGCCCCCGTGCAGCAGGTCATGTCCGCCGGGGCCACCGCCGACCCGGTCAAGGACTACCTGAAGCAGATCGGCAAGGTCGCCCTGCTGAACGCCGAGCAGGAAGTCGACCTCGCCCTGCGCATCGAGGCCGGGCTCTTTGCCGAGGAAAAGATCAACGCCGACGACGGAACCATGGATCCGAAGCTCAAGCGTGAGCTCGAATTCGTCATCCACGACGGCAAGCGTGCCAAGAACCACCTGCTGGAGGCCAACCTCCGCCTCGTGGTCTCACTGGCCAAGCGTTACACCGGCCGTGGCATGCTGTTCCTGGACCTGATCCAGGAAGGCAACCTGGGCCTGATCCGTGCGGTCGAGAAGTTCGACTACACCAAGGGCTTCAAGTTCTCCACCTACGCCACCTGGTGGATCCGCCAGGCCATCACGCGTGCCATGGCCGACCAGGCCCGCACCATCCGCATCCCGGTGCACATGGTGGAAGTCATTAACAAGCTCGCCCGCGTGCAGCGCCAGATGCTGCAGGACCTCGGCCGCGAACCCACTCCCGAAGAGCTGGCCCTCGAACTGGACATGACACCCGAAAAGGTCGTCGAAGTCCAGAAGTACGGTCGCGAGCCGATCTCCCTGCACACCCCGCTGGGCGAGGACGGCGACTCTGAATTCGGTGACCTCATTGAGGACTCCGAGGCAGTGGTCCCCGCCGACGCGGTGAGCTTCACCCTGCTGCAGGAACAGCTGCACTCCGTGCTGGACACCCTCTCCGAACGTGAAGCCGGCGTGGTCGCGATGCGCTTTGGCCTGACCGACGGACAGCCGAAGACGTTAGACGAAATCGGCAAAGTCTACGGCGTCACTCGTGAGCGGATCCGCCAGATCGAATCCAAGACCATGTCCAAGCTGCGGCACCCGTCGCGGTCCCAGGTCCTCCGGGACTACCTGGACTAGGCACGCACCAGACAACGCGGGGTCACCTCCCGCCCATCCTCCCCGGAGGATTGGGCCGGAAGTGACCCCGCGTTGTTCGTTAAGTGAGGTGCGCTGTTCTTTGAGTGAGGCCGTATTGGTCAATAACGCGGAAAGAGCCCCTCCGGAACCGGAGGGGCTCTTTCTCACGTGGTCTATGCGACCGGACTCTAATCGACCGGGACTGCCGGCTTCTCGTGAAGGCGGCCCGTCTCGTCGTGCCAGTCAGAGCTGAGCGGCCTGAGCGTCGGTTCTACGGCGCGGGCGTGGTGGCCGCAGAAAAGAAGCTCACCGCCGGAGGCGCCGAGAACAACCCGGACATACGCCTGTGCTCCGCAACGATCGCACCGGTCGACGGTGCTGAGTGTGCGGTCCGCAACTGCTGTTGTCATGTTCGGCCTCCTTGGTAGATCGATATACCTATATAACCAGCATTCGCAGCGAAACCACGGCACGGATGGCCCACTTTCGCTGTACGCGTATCACGTCTCGGTAACGGGTTCCGGCGTGCGCGGCGCCGGAGGAGTGGCAGCACGCCGGACGCCGGCACTCCGACTACCCTAGGAAGAGCGCCAAAATGCTCTGTCCGTCCATTGGCGACGGTCCCGTTCCTGAAGGAGTTTCCGCCCCGTGGCACCAAGTTCTGACTACACCGCCCGGCACCTCTCCGTACTGGAAGGCCTCGAGGCCGTCCGCAAGCGACCGGGCATGTACATCGGTTCCACCGACTCCCGCGGACTCATGCACTGCCTCTGGGAAATCATCGACAACTCGGTCGACGAGGCCCTCGCCGGGTTCGGCCATGACATCAAAATCATTCTGCACGCGGACAACTCGGTGGAGATCCACGACGACGGCCGCGGCGTCCCCGTGGACATCGAACCGAAAACCGGGCTCAGCGGCGTCGAAGTTGTGTTCACCAAGCTGCACGCCGGCGGCAAGTTCGGCGGCGGGTCCTATACGGCCTCGGGCGGGCTGCACGGCGTGGGCGCCTCCGTCGTGAACGCCCTGTCCGCCCGGCTGGACGTGGAAGTGGACCGCGGCGGCAAGACCTACAAGATGTCCTTCCGCCGCGGCGAGCCCGGCCGCTTTAAGGACTCCGGCACCCGGCCGGACCCGGCGTCGGTCTTCTCGCCATTCGTCGACGGATCCGTCCTGGACGTCGTGGGCAAGGCCAAGCGCGGCGTTACGGGCACGCGGATCCGTTACTGGGCGGACCGGCAGATCTTCACCCCGGACGCCAAGTTTTCCTACGACGAACTCGCCGCCCGCGCCCGCCAGACCTCCTTCCTGGTCCCGGGCCTGAAACTCACCGTCCGGGACGAGCGCAAGCTCCCCGGTACCCCGGGCGAGTTCGCCGGGCATGAGGAGGTCTTCCACCACGACGGCGGCATCTCCGAGTTCGTCGAGTACCTCGCCGCCGACCCCGCCGTCACGGACGTCTGGCGTCTGCATGGTTCCGGCAAGTTCAAGGAGACCGTTCCGGTCCTGGACGACAAGGGCCACAGCCAGCTGACCGAGGTCGAGCGGGACTGCGAGGTTGACGTCGCCCTCCGCTGGGGCATCGGTTACGACAGCACGGTGCGGACCTTCGTCAACATCATCTCCACGCCCAAGGGCGGAACCCACCAGACCGGGTTCGAACAGGCGCTCCTCAAGACCTTCCGCAAGGCGGTCGAGACCAACGCCCGGAAGCTGAAGGCCGGCAACGACAAGATCGAGAAGGATGACATCTTCGCGGGACTTACCGCCGTGCTCACCGTCCGGCTCGCAGAGCCGCAGTTCGAGGGCCAGACCAAGGAAATCCTGGGCACCTCGGCGGTACGGGCCATCGTCGCGAAGGTCGTGGAACAGGAGATCACCGCGAAGTTGACCTCGTCCCAGCGCAACGACAAGGCCCAGTCGGCGCTGCTGCTGGAAAAGGTCGTCAGCGAGATGAAGTCACGCATCTCGGCCCGCGTCCACAAGGAAACCCAGCGCCGTAAGAATGCCCTCGAGACGTCCTCGATGCCCACCAAGCTCGCGGACTGCCGCACTGACGACGTCGCGCGTTCGGAGCTGTTCATCGTCGAAGGCGACTCGGCGCTCGGCACCGCCAAGCTGGCGCGCTCCTCCGACTTCCAGGCGCTGCTGCCCATCCGCGGCAAGATCCTCAACGTCCAGAAGGCCTCGGTGGGCGACATGCTCTCCAACGCCGAATGCGCCGCCCTTATCCAGGTGGTGGGCGCGGGTTCCGGCCGGAGCTTCGACATCAGCGCGGCCCGGTACGGCAAGGTCATCCTGATGACCGACGCCGACGTCGACGGCGCCCACATCCGCACGCTCCTGCTCACGCTGTTCTTCCGCTACATGCGGCCGATGATCGAGGAGGGTCGGATCTTCGCGGCCGTCCCGCCCCTGCACCGGGTGGAGGTCGTCAACGCCGGGCAGAAGGCCAACGAGATGATCTACACCTACTCGGAGGCGGAACTGCACGTCCTGCTGGCGAGGCTCGCCAAGGAAGGCAAGCGGTACAAGGAGCCGATCCAGCGTTACAAGGGCCTGGGAGAGATGGACGCCGAGCAGCTGGCCGAGACCACGATGGACCCGCGGCACCGCACCCTGCGCAAGGTCGGCATCGAAAATGCCAAGCACGCCGAAGAGACCTTCGACCTGCTGATGGGATCCGACGTCGCGCCGCGCAAGGACTTCATCATCGCCGGGGCGGCCGGCCTGGACCGGGAGCGCATCGACGCCTGACCCCGGCCCCGGCGGCGCGGTGGCGGCTGGCATTCTCCATGCCGTTGCCGGATCACGCCAGTGGCCAAATGCCCTCTAACCCGCTATGCCTCTATCCGATAGTGTCGTCGCACGGCCCCGGGCAATGACGCCCGGGGCCGGATTCCGCAGCCTGAATCCAGGAGACCCCTACGAAACAAACTCGGAATATCCAGCGCGCGGCCATCGCCGCCACGATCGGGCTGGCGGTCAGCTTCGCGCCGCCGGCGCTTGCAGCAACCGGCACTAACTCGGAGGCCCTGCGCACCGCGGTGACGGCACAGATCATCACGGCTCATCTGCAGGCCCTGCAGGACATAGCCAACACAAATGGCGGTAACCGCGCGGCCGGGACCTCGGGTTACGAGGCCTCCGCCCAGTACATCGAACAGAAGCTGATAGCAGCCGGCTACACCACGGTCCGCCAACCTTTCACCTACGAGCGGTATGCCACCCTCGGAGCCACGTTGGCGCGGGTTTCGCCGACGCCCACCGTCTTTGCCTATGGCGACGACTTCCTGGACATGGACTACTCCGGTAACGGGGACGTCACCGCCCCCCGGTGACGGCCGTCGACCTGAACCTCGCCGGTGACCGCGCGTCGACCAGCGGCTGCGAAGCGGGCGACTTCGCCGGCTTCACGCCGGGAAACATCGCCCTGATCCAGCGCGGCACCTGCAGCTTCCGGATCAAGGCTGACAACGCCGCCGCGGCCGGGGCCGCCGGGGCCATCATCTTCAACCAGGGCAACGTCGTCGCGGGGGATGACCGCCTCGGCCTCTTCGGCGGCACCCTCGGAGCGCCCCCGCCGGAGATCCCGGTGGTGAGCACGAGCTTCGACACCGGCGCCGAACTCGCGTCGCTGCCAAACGTGACGATGCACCTCGCAGTCAGCGCCACCATAACCGAGACTGCGTCCTTCAACATCCTGGCCGATACCGCCGGACGTGCAGACCGGACTGTCGTCGTGGGAGCGCATCTGGACTCAGTGCCGGAGGGACCCGGCATCAACGATAACGGCCCCGGGACGGCCTTTATTCTGGAAACCGCGATCCAGCTGAAGGCGAGCGGGCAGGCACCGACGAACAGGGTGCGCTTCGCCTTCTGGGGAGGGGAAGAGGCCGGGCTGATCGGGTCGGAGTACTAGGTCTCCCAGTTGACGGCCCGCCAGGTCAAGGAACATGCCGTCGACCTCAACTTCGACATGGTCGGTTCGCCGAACTTCGTCCGCTACGTCTACGACGGCGACGGCTCGGCGTTCGGCGAGAAGGGGCCCAACGGATCCGCGCTGGTGGAAAAGGTGTTCCTGGACTACTTCAAGTCCCAGAACCTGCCCGTCTTGCCGACTGAATTCGACGGAAGGTCCGACTACGCGATTGCCCACACAACGCTCACCTTTGGCCTGACCACCTCGGCGGTCAACGGCACGTCCAAGGGCAAAGGGGCCGGCAACGTGGACCTCGAAGACAAGGCCAACAAGCTGCTCTAGTAGCCAACGGCCACAGCCGCGCGACGGGTGCCGCGCCGCTCCGCCTTCGGGTGGGGCGGCCCGGCCCTTGCGCGCGTACCGCCCGGGCTCGGCCGCTGCCAGAGGCAGCGTTCGGTGCCGGCTGCCGCGGAGGCGCTCAGCCCAGCAGTCCGGAGGCGCTCAGCCCAGCAGTCCGGGGACAATCAGCAGGGCCGTCGGGACCGCCAGCAGCAGCAGGCAGGCCGCCAGGACTGCCGCGCGCAGTGGTTCCGGAAGCGGAGGCTGCGGCGAGAGCAGACGGCTGACGCGGGACGCCGTCGTCCGGGCCGAACCGGCACCGCCGGCGCCTCCGGTAGCGCCGGGCTGGCCGAACTCCACGTCGGAGAGTTCCGGTTCGCCGAAGGCCATCCGGGCAGTGTGCGAGCCGGGGGAGCCGCTCGCCACAATCGCGATCGCCTTGATCAGGGTGGCCTTGCTCTCAGTCTTCAGCGCGACGTCGTCGGCGAGCATCTCGATCAGCGAGCTGACGGCTTCCTGCGCCAGCCGCGTGGTGGGCAGCCACGGCAGCGCCTGCCGCCAGGCCGCAAAAGCCCAGAGCAGCAAATGGTGGCGCTGGTCCAAATGGGCGTTCTCATGGTTCAGGACCGCACGGAGTTCGGCGGGTTCCAGGGCCGCCATAAGCCCGTCGGAGAGCACGGTAACCGAACGTGCCCCTCCCGGCAGGCAGTACGCGACCGGGGAGTCGACGTTGATCACCATGGTCCGCGGGCCGTCAGCGGACGGGGACGCGAGCAGGGCCAGCAGTTCGCGGTGCCGGTGCCGCTGGCGCTGGATCTTGTAGTACGTCAGCAGCAGCGTGAAGACCAGATGGGCTGTCAGCAGCGCCGCGGCCGAAAGCGCAAAGATGTGCCAGAAGCCCAGCGCGGTGGTGGGGGCATTGTTGAAGACCATCCCGGCAAGGGCCTTAAGGCCGGCCAGCAGGTTGTCACCGACCGGTTCCAGTCCGTAGACCAGCATGGCGCCGATCATGGACAGCCCGCCGGCGAGGGCAATCGCCTGCCAGAGCAGCATCGCCGTGAACGGCGAACGTGCCGGCCACTGGGCGCGGGACAACAGGATAGGCACCGGCCAGGCCAGCGCTATCGCCAGGACCGCCAGAAACCATGAGGTCCAGAACATTGGGCGCTAGCTGAGTCCCAGCAGCTTGCGCAGCGTTTCTGCCTCGGTGTCGGTTACGGAACCAATAAAGCGGGCCAGCACGGCCTCGCGGTCGGGTGCGGAGCCCAGCACCTCGTGCATCAGCTCAGCGGTGTGGTCCTCACGGCTGGAGATTGCCTGGTAGCGGTGCGGGCGGGTGCCGCGTTCGCGCTCGACCAGTCCCTTGCGCTCCAGGCGGGAGAGCACGGTGAGTACGGTGGTGACGGCCAAGTCCTTGCCCTCGTGGCCTGCAGTACCGTTTTCAGGGCGGGTGCTCTGTGCGAGCAGATCCCGCAGGGTGTTCGCGGTCGCAGCCTCATGGCCTGCCCAGAGCAGATCCATCACTGCCCGTTCCAGTTCACCGAGACTTGCCATTCCGTACATCCTTCGTGAGGGCCGCCCGGCGAATCGACTCTGCCGGGCGGTAGTTGAATACTCCTGCTTCAAATTTACCGTGTTTTGCGGATAGTTTCTACATGAGGTAGAAGTACCCGGCCCGGGCGTGTCGTGAGCGATTTTGAACTAGAGGCCCTCGATTGCTTCCAGCCGGCCGGAGCGGACCGCGTCGGCGAAGGCCTGGTAGTCCCGGTCGTTCTGGTCGGCGTAGCGCTCGGAGAAGTCGGTGACCGCCACATCGAACTTGTCATTCTTGCCCAGGTAGGCGGCGATCGCGACCGCGTCACCCGAGCGGGCGTGGGCGCGGGCCAGCGTCCAGCCGCATACACCGGCATACAAGGTCATGTCGAGCGGTTTCATGCCTTCCACCAGAGCTGAGCCCTTCATGTCACGCAGTTGGCGCCAGTACAGGTACCGGTTTTCCTGCGCGCCTTTGGTCCACCCCAGAAAGATGTCGCTCGCGGCCTGCATCATCCATTGCCCCTGCCCCTGCCCCTGCGCCACGCGCTCGCCCGGCTGTTTGAAGGTGCTCTTTGGCAAGTGGTCCTCGAGCACTGATCGTGTGGCCTCCTTGACCTGCAGGAACAGCGGGTCCTGTTGATCGCGCCCCAGGAGCAAGGCGATGAACGCCGGGGTGCCGACGCTGCCGACGCCGACGACCTTGCGGGCGACGCCGACGATTTCGAAGCGCTCGAGGTGGTGGCGTCGGTCCTCCTGCAGTGTGGCCCGGTAGGAACGGAGCTGCTCGCGGATCACGTGGTCAAGTTCATCGGCGGACAGGCTGAACGATGCGCCGAGCTCCCGGGCCGGGATGACAATCCGTGGCTGGCTGACGATTCGGTACTTCCCGTCCACAAGCTCGGCGAGCTTGGACAGAGCCTGCAGGCTGTCCCTGGTATGGGCTTTGGCAACATTAGCCCGCGCCGCCTTTTTTCATCCCCTGGGCTGCTTTCTTGAGGCCCTTGCCCTTTTGGGTCGACACGGCCAGGTTGATGGTTTCCAGCAGCTGTTCCTCGGACAGCCGGGCGTACCAGATGTCCAGCGTGCCCATTTGCGCGAACTGGGCCATTGCTTCCCGGTGGGGGCGGACCGCGGTCAGTGTCACATCGCGGCTTTCTTCCTCTATCTCCGGCGCATCAATGAACCCCGCACGCACGTTCGGGTCCGATCTCGCCGGCGGCAATTTCACGGGCTACTGGGTGTATGTCGCCGGTCCACTGGCCGGCGCCGTGGCCGCCGTCGGTCTCGCCTTCATTTGGCGCGGCGCGGGCGGCGGCAAGTCGGGCTCCGGCGCCGCGCAGGGAGCCCTCTTTACCGAGACGGCGAAGGGCGGGCAACCCTAGCAGGAAGTTGGAGCGTCCGTTCGGCAGCAGGGGTGACGTGGGACTCTGGATGCAGTGGACAATCCAGGCGTGTTCTACACTCTGTAGAAGAACCTTTCTACGTGATGTAGAAGTTGCTCCTAGCTAAGAAGGAATGCCTTGGACGCCTTGGAAATTGCCCGCTGGCAATTTGGGATCACCACCGTCTACCACTTCATGATGGTGCCGCTCACAATCGGCCTGGGCCTCGTCGTCGCCGGGATCCAGACGATGTGGTACCGCACCGGCAAGCCGGAATACCTTCGGATGACCAAGTTCTGGGGCAAGCTCTTCCTGATCAACTTCATCATGGGAGTCGCCACCGGCATCGTGCAGGAATTCCAGTTCGGCATGGCGTGGAGTGAGTACAGCCGCTTCGTGGGCGACGTGTTCGGGGCGCCGCTGGCCATGGAAGCCCTGCTGGCGTTCTTCGTCGAGTCGACCTTCCTGGGTCTGTGGATCTTCGGCTGGAAGCAGCTCAAGCCCGCCGTCCACCTGGCCTGCCTCTGGATCGCCGTGATCGGTTCAGTCTTCTCCGCCTACTTCATCATTGTCGCGAACAGCTGGATGCAGCACCCGGTGGGCGTTGAGATGGTCAACGGCCGTCCCGTGATGACCGATGCCTGGGCGGTCTTTACCAACAACACGGCCCTCGTCGCCGTCCCGCACACCATCTTCGGCGCCCTCGCCGTCGCCGGCGCCTTCCTGCTCGGCATCGCCTGGTACCACCTGTGGCGCCGCCGGCACGACGGGATCGACACCGTCGGCGCGGACGGCAGAGTCGTTCCCGGCGAGGCCGCCATCCCCGGCCGGGACCGCACCGACCACGCCGTCTGGATCCGTTCCCTGCGGATCGGCGCCGTCGTCGCCATGATCTCCTTTGCCGGTACCGCGATCACCGGGGACCTGCAGGGCAAACTCATGTTCGAACAGCAGCCCATGAAGATGGCCGCCGCGGAGGCGGCCTGCCACGACGGCACCGGCTTCTCCATCCTGAGCATCGGCAACCTCGGCTCCAAGAACTGCGATGACATCGTCGCCCTCATCGAGGTCCCCGGGATCCTGTCCTTCCTTGCCAAGGGTGACTTCACCACCGAGGTCAAGGGCGTCAACAGCCTGCTGGACCAGTACAAGGCCGACTACGGCACGAACCTGCCGGACAATCCCATCTACGGGGATCGGGCCGGGCAGGAGATCCAGTACGTCCCGGTCATGGAGGTCACCTACTGGGGCTTCCGGATGATGATCGGCTTCGGCGGACTGGCTGCCCTGGCCGCGCTGGTTGCCCTCTGGGTCACCCGCAGCGGGACGGTGCCCGCCTCCCGCGGCCTCATGCGGCTGGCCGTGTTCGGGATTCTGGCCCCGTTCGGAGCCAACGCCGCCGGCTGGATCTTCACCGAGATGGGCCGCCAGCCGTTCGTCGTCGCCCCCAACCCGGACCCCAGCGGGATCGACCAGGTCTTTATGTTCACCGCCGCCGCCGTCTCACCCGGCGTCTCGGCCGGCGAGGTCCTGACCTCCCTCGTGGTGCTGACGGCCGTGTATGCGGTGCTGCTGGTGGTCGAGGTGAAGCTGTTAGTCAAGTACATCCGCGGCGGGGTGGTCGCGGCCATGCCGGAACTGGCGCACGAGCCCGCGGACGAGAACGAGGATGCCACCCCCAGGTCCGGTGGCCCCGGCAGGCCCGGGGACGCCGACGACGTCCTGGCCTTCGCCTACTAAGCCTTCACCCCAAAAACGCAGAGGATACTCAGCATGGATCTCCTTCCTACCATCTGGTTCATCGCCATCGCGGTGCTATGGACGGGCTATCTCTTCCTTGAAGGCTTTGACCTCGGCGTCGGGATGCTGATGAAGGTCTTTGCCCGGAACAACACCGAACGCCGCGTGCTGCTCAACACCATCGGCCCGGTCTGGGACGGCAACGAGGTCTGGCTCCTGACCGCGGGCGGTGCCACCTTCGCGGCCTTCCCGCTGTGGTACGCCTCGCTGTTCTCCGCGCTCTACCTGCCGCTGCTGTTGGTCCTCGTCGCCCTCATCTTCCGCGCTGTGGCTTTCGAATACCGCGGCAAGGTGGACAACCCCCGGTGGCGTGCCCGCTGGGACTGGGCGATCGCCCTCGGCTCCCTCGTGGCGGCCTTCGGCATCGGCGCAGCCCTGGGGCTGACCACCACGGGACTTCCGATCAACGCCAACGGCGACCGCGAAGGAGGCCCGTTCGCGTGGTTCAGCGCCTATGCGGTGCTGGGCGGCCTCGCCGTCGTCGGTTTCTCGCTGCTGCACGGCCTGGCGTTCCTGGCCCTCAAGACCGACGGCGACGTCCGGCACCGCGCCCGCAGGTGGTTCGTCCGGCTCCTGCCCGTCCTGCTGCTGCCGATCGCGGGCTGGGCGATCAGCCTGCAGCTGCTCAGCGGCGAAGTGTGGACCGCGCTGGCCGTCGTCGCCGCCGTCGTCGCCGCCGTCCTGGCGTGGAACTTCGCCCGCACCGGTGCCGAAGGCCGCGCCTTCCTGTCCCTGGGCGCCTTCCTGCTCCTCGGCAGCGCTTCGATCTTCGGTGCCGCGTTCCCGGTGGTGCTGCCCTCCACGCTGAACCCGGAGTTCAACCTCACGGTCTCCAATGCCTCCTCTTCGGACTACACCCTGGGGCTGATGAGCATCGTCGCCTGCATCGGGCTGCCGCTGGTGCTCGCCTACCAGGCGTGGACCTACTGGGTGTTCCGGCGCCGGGTCAGTGACGCACACATCCCCGAGGCCCACAGCTTCCTCCCCGCTATCGCCGCCAAAGCCCTGGCACCCAAGGACTAGCATCCGATGAGACCGCAGTTCCCCCCGGGCCCCGCCAACCGTGCCGCCCTCTACTTGCTGGGCCTGCTCGCGGCCCTGAAGGCCCTCTCCCTGGTGCTGATCGCGCAGGCGGTCGCGTCCATGCTCGCGGGGCTGATGGCCGGCGACCCGGCGTGGGGCGGGCAGCTGTACTGGGGGGTGGCGGGAGTGGCGCTGCGGTCCCTGACCGTCTGGGCACAGGCGGTTGCGTCTCGCCGGGCGGCGCTGGGCGTGAAGGAGGAGCTGCGCTCGCAGCTGCTTGAGCGTGCGCTGCGCAACGGCACCCGCTCCGCCGGCCCCACCGACGGCGGCCTCGCGATCCTGGCGACCCGGGGACTGGACGCCCTGGACAGCTACTACACCCAGTTCCTGCCCGCCCTGGTGAACTGCGCCGCGATCCCGTTGCTGCTGGGCGCGCGCATCCTGTACGCCGACTGGATCAGCGCCGCCGTGATCGTGCTGACCGTGCCGCTGGTCCCGCTCTTTATGGTCCTGATCGGCCGCTACACCGATGACCGCGTCCGGGAAGCCCAGTCGGCCCTGTCACGGCTCTCCGGCCACATGCTGGAGCTCGCCAAGGGCCTGCCGGTCCTCGTGGGACTCGGCCGGGCCGCCGCACAGCGCAAGGCATTCGAGGATCTCTCCGAGGAATACCGCCACCGGACCATGGGAACCCTGCGGACCGCCTTCCTCTCCGCCCTCGCACTGGAACTCATCGCCACCATCTCCGTGGCCGTCGTCGCGGTGTTCATCGGCGTCCGGCTGGTCCATGGCGACATGGCGCTGGAAGCCGGGCTGCTGGCCCTGATTCTCGCCCCCGACTGCTACCTGCCGCTGCGGGAACTGGGCACCGCTCACCATGCCAGCGACGACGGCCGTGCCGCGCTCACCGAAACCACCGCCGTTCTCGAGGCGCCCGAGCCCACGCCGCTGCGGCCCGCCGCGCCCGCCGGGCCCGCTGCGGACGCCGCCTCCGCCGGCTCCCTTGCCGCCGCAACCGGGGCGGACGCCGCCTCCCTTGCCGCCGCAACCGGGGCGGACGCCGCCTCCCTTG
>NZ_JBVAYX010000028.1:0-43870 GCF_055412825.1 Pseudarthrobacter linnaei | reverse complement strand
GCCGGCCGCCTGTCCGCCCGGGACACCGCGGCAGCGCGTGCCGCCCGCCAGGCCAAGCTGGCCGCGGCCGAACGCCGGCGCGCCGAGGCTGAGGCCGCCGCGCCCGCAGCCGCTGCCAAGAGCGGACAGTTGAGGCTGCACCGCCAGGCCGAAGTCCTCAGCGGCCAACTGCACGCGGTGGACAGCGCCCGCACGGCCGAGACCCTGGCCGCGGCTGGGATGGCCGCTGCCGCCGAAGACCTGCGCACCGCGGCCCTCACCGACCCTGAACTCGCCGCGCTGCGCAACGGCACCCCGGGTGGCATCGCCGACCTGGAGTCCGGTGACAGCCCTGGCATCGCGGGCAGCGCCGGAAGCTCCACCTGCGGCAGCTCCAGCGAGGACGGCTCCACCTACGATGGGGACGACTTGCGGTCTGCGCTGCGCGGACTGCGCTCACTGCGCGCGGTCCTGGAGGAGCGGCTGCCCGACGAAGCCAGACTCACCGGACTTCTCAACCGCACCACCCAGTTGCGCCTGAGTCTGGCGCAGCTGGAAGCGGGCCGGACCTCCGGGGCTGCTGCCCTGGCCGCCCGGCGCCGGGAATCCGAGGCACTGACCGCCGGGTTGCGTCCGCTCGAAGAACTCGCCGCCGAGGTGCAGCTGCGGACGAAAGAGGCCGCCGCCGCGGAGGAGCTGCTGGTCCTGGTGCGGCGCTACGCCGCGGCCGGGAACGAGTGTGGCGCCGTCGCCGAACGCCACGGCCGCGCCCGGGAGGACTACCAGGACCGCCGCCAGCGCTGGCTCGATCTCCGCGAGGAACGGCTGGCCAACGCTGCCGCGGAACTCGCGTCCCAGCTGAAGCCGGGCGTCCCCTGTGCTGTGTGCGGCAGCCCCGAACACCCGGCACCTGCCCCGGCCGCGGCCTCCGCCCTGACCGTGGCCGAGGCCGAGGAGACCGCTCAGCAGGCCTGCGAGGCGGCGGAAGCCGCGCTGGGGGCGCTCGGCCGCGACCTCTCCGAGGCCCAGCAGTCCGTCGCCGTGCTGGCGGCCCAGGGAGGCAACACCGAACCCGAGGACGCCACCCTGGAGGCCAGCCTGGCAAAGGAACGTGCCGCCGAGGCGCGCCGCGCGGCGTCGGAGCTTGCCGCCAGCCGCGTGCGGCACGCCGAACTGAACGAGGAGATCACCGCCGCAGAGCAGGACCAGGCGGCCGCGGCGGCAGGCATCGCGCAGACCGAATCCACCCTCACGGAAGTCCGGGACCAGGCCGAGGCCCTCGAACTGGCGCTCGACAAACTCCGGGCGGGCCACCCTGTCCTGGCTAAGCGCATCGCGGCGCTGGATGGCAGCGCCGCCGTGCTGGAACGCGCCGATGCGGCGCGGACCCGGCTGGAACAGGCCACGGCCCGTTCCGCTGAAGCCCGGTTGCAGCTGGAGCTGGCGCTTCCGGGCACCGGCTTCGAGTCCGCGGACGCGGCCCGGGCGGTGCTGCTCCCGGCCTCGGACGCCGAGGCACTGGAAGCCGCCGTCCGTGCCGGCCAGGACGAAGCGGCCCGGATCGAGGAACTCTTCGCCAGTGAGGAACTTGTGCTGGCCTCGCGCGAGCTGGAAATAGAGGGACCACTCGTCGAGGGGCTTGTGGAACAGCTCCGCGCAGACGCCGCTGCGGCGGACCGCTCAGCCCGGGACGCGGACCTCGCAGCCGGCCTGGCGGAAAAATCCGTACAGGCCCTGGGCACCATCGCCGCCGACTACGCGCAGCTTGCCGAGTCCGGACGGGAACCGCGCGGACGGGCGCAGCTGCTGACCGCCGTCGCCGACACGGCCCGCGGCACGGGAGACAACAACTACCGCATGAGCCTGAACAGTTATGTGCTCGCCGCGAGGCTCGAACAGGTGGCAGTGGCGGCCTCGGAACGGCTGATCGGGATGAGCGACGGCCGCTACACCCTGCAGCACACGGACGCCAAGGCCGCCCGCGGTGCGAAGTCCGGCCTCGGCCTGGAGGTGGTGGACGAGTGGACCGGGCAGCGGCGCGACACCGCAACACTGTCCGGCGGCGAGTCCTTTATGGCCTCGCTCGCGCTGGCCCTCGGACTCGCGGATGTGGTGCAGCAGGAATCCGGCGGTGTGGACATCGAGACGCTGTTCGTGGACGAGGGCTTCGGCAGCCTCGACGAACAGGCCCTCGAGCAGGTCATGGACGCCCTGGAGGGGCTCCGGGACGGCGGGCGCGTCGTCGGTCTGGTGAGCCATGTTGGGGAAATGAAACAGCGCATCAGCACCCAGCTCCAGGTGGTCAAGGGACGCAACGGTTCCACCCTGCATATATCCGCCGACGCGCCGGTCTGATCCGTGCGTCCGGGCCCGGCCGCAACGGCCGCCTGGCCTGCGCAATCAGGCACACCAGCGGATACAATTGCTGAGTTACCGGGTCGCGCGCATCGGGAGGAGGGACGATGCGCACCCTTGAACGAACCCGGAATCATGACTCTTTCAACGCCCTCCGAGGCGCCCGCTTCCGCGGCGCCCCACCGTCCTGACAATGGCGCTGCCCTTCCAGGGTCCGCCCCCGCGCCGCCGGAACCGCGCGCACCCGGGCGGTACGCCCGGCTGCCGCTGCTGGCCGGCCGAAGCTTCATCCCCATTGGCCTCTTTGCCCGCCTGCCGCTCGCAATGCTCACCGTCGGAGCCCTCACCCTGGTCACCGCCGTCACCGGCTCCTACGCAGTCGGCGGCATGTCCGCCGGCGCCGTCGGCATCGGCTCGGCGCTCGGCGCCCCCATCCTCGGCGCGCTGGCGGACCGCCGGGGCCAACGCCCCGTGCTGGTGTTCGCCGCCGTCTCTAACACCGTCGCCGTCATCGCACTGATCCTCGCCGCCTACCGGATCCCCGGCGGGCAGGACCTCGCGGCCGCCGTTCCGGTCCTGGTGGCCGCCTTCGTGGCCGGTGTCAGCTGCCCGCAGGTGGGACCGCTTGCCCGGGTCCGCTGGATGGCCCTGACCTCCCGCAAAGGGCGCAATGCCGACCACGCGGACCCGGGCAAGGCGCGCGGCGGGCGCAATGCCGACCATGCGGACCTGGACACGGCGCTGTCCTACGAAAGCACCGCCGACGAACTGACCTTCGTCCTGGGCCCGGCGCTGGTGGGAATCCTGGCCAGCCTGGTCGCGCCGTGGCTGCCGCTCGCCCTCGCCGCGGCCCTGACCATTACGCTCGTACCGGCCTTCGCCGTGCACCCCACACATCAGGCGGTGGTCCGGACGCCCGCACGGACAGCGGTCGGGGCCGCCCGGGAGAAACAGCGCCGGGCGTCCCAGCCGGCCGGCCAGCGCGCGGGCGCCGTCGCCGCCGTCGCCCTTCCCGTGCTGGCCATGGTCTGCATGGGCACGTTCTTCGGCTCCACCCAGACGTCGCTGAGTTCTTTTTCGGCCAGCTTCGCGACCTCAGAACTGGCCGGCCTGCTCTACGCGGTGATGGGCCTGAGCTCCGCCGCGGCGGCCCTGTCGGTCCCGTATTGGCCGCAACGGCTCACCGCCAACGCCCGCTGGCTGGCCTGCGCGGCGCTGATGGCCGGACTGGCGCTGCTGCTGTTGCTGCCCTCGACGGCGCTTCCCATGATCCTTGTGCTCCTGGCCCTGGGCCTCCCGGTGGGACCGCTGATGGTCACCGTCTTCGCGATCGGCGGACTCGTCGCCCCGGCGGGAAAACTCGGCACGGTCATGACCGCGCTGGCCAGCGGCATCGTGGCTGGCACCGCGATCGGCTCGTCCATCGCGGGGCAGTTGACGCAGCACCAGGGCTACTCCACGGCATTCCTCGTGCCGGTGTGCGCCGCCACAGCCCTGTTCCTGCTGGGAGCGGCGCACACCGTCGTCCTCCACCGCCGGAGCAGGACGGCGGCGGGCGGCTGACCCCCGGCGGGCCCGCGGATGCCCTGTCACTTGGAGTTGCTATGAGCGCCTGAGAAGGACCGAAAGTGATAGGGCAACCGGGGCTCGAGCTGAGTGCCGAGCTTGACGCCGCGCTCCTCTCCGGGTCGACGTCGGAGAAGAGCCCGTAGGGAAGCCCAGCGGGACCTCCACCCGGACGGCATCGCTGATGCGCTACTGCGCCGCCGCGGTACCGAACTTCGGGGTGTGCACGGCGCCGAGGGTGATGTGGACGGCCTGCTGGTCGGTGTAGAAGTCGATGGAGCGGTAGCCGCCCTCGTGGCCCAGACCGGAGGATTTGACCCCGCCGAAGGGGGTGCGGAGGTCCCGGACGTTGTGGCTGTTGAGCCAGACCATGCCGGCCTCGAGGTTCTGCGAGAAGTTGTGCGCCCGGGTCAGGTCGTTGGTCCAGACATAGCCGGCCAGCCCGTACCGGGTGTTGTTCGCCAGGGCCAGCGCCTCGGCGTCGTCCGCGAACGGGGTGATCGCGACGACGGGACCGAAGATCTCCTCCTGGAAGATCCGCGCATCCGGGGCGACGTCGGCGAAGACGGTCGGCGCGATGTAGTTGCCCGTTGGGAGCCCCTCGGGCCGGCCGCCGCCGGCCAGCAGCCGGCCCTCGGTCTTGCCGATCTCCACGTAGCGGGCCACCTTGGCATAGTGTTCCGGGTGGACCAGGGCGCCGACTTCGGTCTTCGGGTCGTGCGGGTCACCGACCACGATGTTCTTCGCGCGGGCGGCGTACTTCTCGCAGAATTCCTCGTAGATGTCCAGATGGACGAGGATGCGGGAGCCGGCGGTGCAGCGCTCGCCGTTGAGCGAGAAGACGCCGAACAGGGTGGAGTCGATCGCGGCGTCGAGGTCGGCGTCGGCGAACACGACGCACGGTGACTTGCCGCCGAGCTCCATGGACAGGCCCTTGAGGTTCTCCGCGGCGTTGCGGAAGATCGTCTTGCCGGTGGTGGTCTCCCCGGTGAAGGAGATCAGCGGCACGTCCGGGTGTTTGACCAGGGCGTCGCCGGCTTCCTCGCCGAGGCCGTTGACCAGGTTGAACACCCCGTCGGGGAGTCCGGCGTCCTTGAAGATCTGCGCCCAGAGCGAGGCGGAGAGCGGCGTGAATTCGGCCGGTTTGAGGACCACGGTGTTGCCGGTGGCCAGCGCGGGCGCCAGCTTCCAGGACTCCAGCATGAATGGGGTGTTCCACGGGGTGATGAGGCCGGCGACGCCAATCGGCTTGCGGTTCACGTAGTTGATCTGCGCGCCGGGGACCTTCATGGCGTCGTCGAACTGCGCCACGATCAGGTCCGCGAAGAACCGGAAGTTCTCCGCGGCGCGGAGGGCCTGTCCCTTGGCCTGGGTGATCGGCAGGCCGGTGTCGAAGGTCTCCAGCTGGGCCAGCCGGGTCTCCTGGGCCTCGACGGCGTCGGCGATCCGGTTCAGGACGCGGGCGCGTTCGCGCGGTTTCATCTTCGGCCACGGGCCGGTGGTGAAGGCCTTACGGGCAGCGGCGACGGCGAGGTCGATGTCCTCTTTCTGGCCGGCGGCGGCGGTGGCGTAATTGGTGTTGGACACAGGGTCGAGGACATCGAAGGTCCTGCCGCTGACGGAATCAACGAATTCGCCGTCGATGTAGTGGCGGATCCGCGTCGGTAGGTCGTCTGGAATGTAGTGCTCGGCCATCACATCTCCTCATTGAGTATTAAATCGTATACGATACAAACTGCCCGAGACAGGGCTGCTTGTCAAGCATTCCCGGACCGGGCAGCCCCGGCCGGAGGGGGAGTGCCCCGCGATTGTCAGCCCAGCTGGCTCTCGATGCGACGGGCGCTGGCGGCCAGGGCCGCGGCGACCTCACCGGGGTCCTGCGCAGCGCGGATGTACACGACGGCGAGAGCCGCCGGACGCCCGCCCGGAACCCGGACCGGTACGGCCAGCGAGGAAACGCCGGAGATGACCTCGTCGTGGCTGGCGGCATAACCCCGGCGGCGCGCCTCGGCCGCTTCGGCCCGGTAGGGAATGCCGGGGGCGGCCGCGGCCCATTCCTCTTCGGACAACGCCGACTGGATCGCGATCCCGGGGGCGCCGGCGCTGATCGGATGCCGGGAGCCTGGATGCTGGACCACGGTGGCACCGGTGTGGCGTGGATCCACGGTGACCAGCGTGACGCATTCCGCGTGGTCCCAGACGGCAACGAAGGCGCTCATCATCAGCGTGTTGGCTAGCTGGGTGAGCTCCGGCAGTGCCGCCGTCTGCAGGTTCCGCGAAACGCCGCGGGCCAGGACGGCCAGGCCGGGGCCGGGCTGGACCCGGCCGCCGTCGTCGCGCACCAGCAGGGAGTGGTCTTCAAGGGTGCGGAGGATGCGGTAGGCCACGGAGCGGTGCACTCCCATGGCGTCGGCCAGTTCGGCGATGGTGAGCGGGTGCTGGGCGTCGGCCAGGATTTCGAGGGCGCGGATGCCGCGCGACAACGTCTGGGACGGGGAGGCCTGGGCGCTGCCGGCGGTCGGGGTCATTTGTCCATCCTAGGTGCGGGCGGCGGGGAGGCCCTGGATGCGCCATCCGGCCCTTGTGCTCCGCCTCACAGTGCGTTAGCGTTCTATATGGGAACTATCCGTTCGATTATAGAACTTTTATCGATGAGGCGCACCCCCAGCGACCAGCCGTCACGCACCGCAAGGGATCACTGATGATTGCCAAGCCCCGCACCGGGCCTGTCCCGGTTGATCCGGGCCGCACGCCCGGCGCGCGGGCCCACCACTTCCGCGGCAGCCTGGGCCGGTTCGCCACCGGAGTGGCGATTGTGACCTTTGACGGCGCCACGAAGCGTCATGGCATCACCGTCAATTCCTTCACGTCCGTGTCCATGGAGCCGCCGCTGGTGCTCGTGAGCATCGCCCGCACAGCGAAGGCCCACGACGAGCTCGCCGGCCGGCCGTTCACGGTCAACATCCTGGGCGCGGAGCAGCGGCACCTCGCGATGCACTTTGCCGGCCGTCCCGGACCAGAGCCGCTCTGGGTGGAGGGCGGAACGGCGCCGCGGCTCTCCCATGTGCTTGCCTATTTCGTGTGCCAGCCCTGGGCGGCGTACGACGGCGGCGACCACACGCTATACCTCGGTGAGGTCGTGGACTTCAACTACCGCAACGGCGATGCGCTGGCCTACGCGAACAGTACGTTCACCACCATCCCCGAGAGCCAGCTGGGCATGGAAGACCTGCTCTGATTTCGATTCAGCTCGACGCCGACTGGAGGAACAACCATGGGTATCCGTACCGGACAGCAGTACCTGGACAAACTCAACGCCATGACGCCCCACGTGGTGATCGACGGCGAGGTGGTCAGCGACAAGGTCGCCGAGCACCCCGCGTTCCGCAACGTGGCGCGCTCCTTTGCCAGGCTCTTCGACATGCAGCACGACCCGGCATACCAGGATGCGCTGACCTACACCTCGCCCACCAGTGGCGACCGCGTCAACGCCTCCTTCCTGGTGCCGAGGACCGTTGAGGACCTTGAGCGCCGCCGCCGTGCCATTTCGACCTGGGCCGAGTCCTCCAATGGCTTCCTGGGCCGCTCGGGCGACTACATGAACTCCTCGCTTACCGCCCTCAGCACGGCGGGGAAGTGGTTTTCGCAGGCCGATCCCAAGTTCGGCGAGAACGTCCGCAACTACTACGAGTGGGCCCGGGAAAACGACGTCCTCGCCACGCACACGCTGATCCCGCCGCAGGCCAACCGCTCCGTCTCCGGCTCCGAGCAGCTCGGCGGCCAACTCTCGGCCCGGATTGTCGAGGAGCGCGAGGACGGCATCGTCATCCAGGGCGCCCGGATGCTGGCCACCATCGCCCCGATCGCGGACGAGCTGCTTGTCTTCCCCTCCACGGTGCTCCGCGGCACGCCGGAGGACGCCCCGTACTCCTACGCCTTCGCCATCCCCAACGACACGCCGGGCCTGCGCTACCTCTGCCGCACGTCGCTGTACAACGGCGGCAGCATCCACGACGAGCCGCTCGCGTCCCGCTATGAGGAAATGGACGCCGTGGCGGTCTTCGACCACGTCTTCGTCCCCAACGAGCGCATCTTCATGCTTGGCAACCCGCAGCTGTGCAACGGCTTCTACTCCGAAACCGGCGCCGGCGCCCTCATGACCCACCAGGTGGTCACCCGTACCATCGCCAAGAGCGAGTTCTTCCTGGGCCTGGCCTCCGAACTCGCCGACTCGATCGGCATCGAGGGCTTCCAGCACATCCAGGAGGACATCGCGGAACTGATTGTCGACGTCGAAATCGGCCGGGCGCTGGTCCGGGCCTCCGAGGCGGATGCGGCGCTCAACGATGCCGGCGTCATGCTGCCAAAGTGGTCCACGCTGAACGCCGCCCGCAACTGGTACCCGAAGGTCGCCCAGCGCTTCCCGCAGATCATCCGCAAATTCTCCGCGTCCGGCCTGATGGCGCTCCCCGGCGAGGCGGACGTCAACAGCGACGCCCGGGCCGACATTGAGATGTACCTGCAGGGCAAGTCACTGACCGGCCCGGAGCGGGTGCGGCTGTTCAAGCTCGCCTTCGACGCCTCGGTCTCCGGCTTTTCCGGCCGGCAGTCGCTCTACGAGTACTTCTTCTTCGGGGATCCGGTCCGGATGGCCGGCGCCATGGTGAACAGCTACGACCGCGGGCCCGTCCGGGCCCGGGTGCGGGAGTTCCTGAACCGCACAGACTGACCCCGCAGAAAGGCTTTCCCGTCACTTTTCGGCGGCGGAAAAGCTTTTTTCCAGGGATGTGTGCCCTGTCACACATTTCATAGTAGTATTCTGAATACTAACTGACCGTTCGATCAGTAAATGCTAGAGGCATTCAGTTATTCGCACCGCACCCACCCGGGCAGAACCTCTGCCCCCAGCAACGGAGTTCCAATGACCGCAACTTCACGTGTCGATTCTGAGGCGGGCCCCAGCAGCAAGCATGAGGAACGCAAGGTCCTCGCGGGCACCCTGGTCGGGACCACCATCGAGTGGTACGACTTCTTCATCTTCGCCCAACTGACAGCCACACTGCTCTCGCCGCTGTTCCTGGCGCCCCTGAACGCCTCCAACCCGGGCCTGGCGCAGATCCTGTCCTTTGCCCTTATCGGCATCAGCTTCCTGTTCCGCCCGCTCGGCGCCATCGTCGCCGGCCACCTGGGTGACCGCCTCGGCCGCAAGGCCATGCTGGTCTTCACCCTGATCATGATGGGTGCCGCCACGGCGCTGATCGGCATGCTGCCGACCTACGCCCAGATCGGCGTCTGGGCTCCGATCCTGCTGATCCTGCTCCGCATTATCCAGGGCTTCTCCGCCGGCGGGGAATGGGGCGGCGCCGCCCTGATGGCCGTCGAGCACGCTCCCAAGAGCAAGCGCGGTCTGTTCGGGGCGTACCCGCAGATCGGTGTTCCGGTCGGCATGATCCTCGCCACCGGCCTGCTGTACTTCCTCAACACGTCCATGTCCAAGGAAGACTTCGCCTCCTGGGGCTGGCGTGTGCCGTTCCTGCTGTCCATCGTGCTGATCATCGTCGGCTACCTGATCCGCCGCGCCGTGGCCGAGAGCCCCGTCTTCAAGGAGATGCAGGACCGCAAGGAAGAGAGCAAGGCTCCGCTCGGAGAGCTCATCCGCAAGCACAAGAAGGCCGTTCTCTACTCGACGATGATCTTCATCGGCAACAACGCTGCCGGCTACCTGCTGATCGCCTTCTTCATCTCCTACGCCACCAAGTCCCTGAAGATGCCCGTCGCGCAGATCCTGCTGGCCACCACGCTGGCGTCGTTCGGCTGGCTGATCTTCACCCTGGTCGGCGGCTGGCTGTCGGACAAGATCGGCCGTGTCAAGACCTTCCTGATCGGCTACGGCATCGTCTTCACCTGGATGATCCCGATGTTCGCCCTGATCGACACCAAGAACATCGTGCTTTACGGCGTCGCGCTGTTCGTCCTGACCATCGGCCTGGGCCTGTCCTACGGCCCGATGTCCGCGATGTACGCCGAGATGTTCCCGGCGAACGTGCGCTACTCGGGCATTTCGATTGGCTACGCCTTCGGCGCCATCCTGGGCGGTGCGTTCGCGGCCACCATCGCGGAGGCCCTGCTGCAGGGCACCGGGTGGACCGGTTCCATCGGCATCTACATCATGATCCTCTGCGTCATCTCCGCCGCCGGCGTCCTGCTGGCCGGGGAAACCAAGGGCCGCCCGCTCGGCGTCAGCCACGGCGCAACGGATGAAGCGGCAAGGCACTAGCAACAAGCAAGCAAGACAGGACGGGCACGGGCCGCAAGGTCTGTGCCCTCCTTTTTAACCAACGCGGGGTCACATCGCGCCCATAAAGCGGCCCCGCATGGGCCGTATCTGACCCCGCGTTGCTGTTCAGGCCGGCCGGGCACCCAGCAGCCGGACGACGTCCGCGTCCCGCACCTGCCGGAAGGTGCGGTAATAGCTGCCGACGGCGCGGAACTGGCCGGGAATGAAGAGGCTTACGACGGCGTCGGTGATCTGCTGCAGGGACGCCTGTGCCTCCAGCGAGGCAACCGGAACCCCGACGACGACGGTTGCCACACCGGCCGCCCGCACCGCCTCGACGGCCGCCCGCATCGTCGCTCCCGTGGCCATCCCGTCGTCGGCCACGATCACGGTTCTGCCTGCCAGCGGCAGCCGCGGCCCCGGATACGCTCCTGCGCGGCGCTCCAGTTCCGCCTGCTCGATCCTCACCACCTCATCGAGGGCCGACTGTGGGATGCCCAGCTCAAGCAGCTCGTCTACAAAAGGCCGGTTCAGGACCCGCACCACCCGGCCGCCGACCGCGGCCAGCGCACCGAAGGCGGTTTCCCCGTGCCCCGGGAATCCCCAGCTTCCGGACCGGAAGCACGTCCCAGTCCAGCCGGAGCGCTGCGGCGGCCTCGGCGGCAACCGGGACACCGCCGCGGGAGAGGCCCAGCACCACGGTGCCCGGGCGTCCGCGGAACTGGGGGAGGGCGGCGGCCAGGAGCCTGCCTGCCTGCCCGCGGTCAGTAAAGCGCATGCCCATGGAGACCTTTTCCGGTTACACACCCCGCTGCCGCCAGCCTACGTCCGGCGGGGTAGCTGCGCGAGGCCGGTGCCGGGATTCGTCCTCGGGCAATTCCATCCATCCAGGGAATGGAAAAACGGCTGTAGCATGTCCGGGGTGCGGTCGGCCGCCCCGGCGGAAGAATCTCCGCGATGACCCTGCCCGGAACCGGGAGGCCCGCACGGAGACCGCACGCACGATCTTTGGGAGCCGAAATTGAACGTCATTAAGCTGCTCGCCCGGCTGCCTGCAGTCGTTGCCGTCACCTGCCTGGCGGCCGCACTGGCGGCCTGTGCCCCACCTGCCGCCGAACCGCTGAGCCCCAACATGGATCTTGACACCGCGAAACAGTCCACCCGCAGCCAGCAGGACGAACTGCTGTCGGTGGTCCCGCCGGCAGCCGTGTCGACGACGAGACAGACCGCCACGTCCCGCGCCCTCTTTGAGTGCGAGACCGGCGGCTACTACTGGCCGGGGACGATGAATGTTGTCCTCAGCGCGAACGCCGAGGGCCCGGCCTTGCTGGAGCAGATCAAGGCCGAATGGTCGGCCAAGAGCGGCTGGACCGTCAGGGACAAGACGAGCGTCAACGGCGACCCGGAACTGGTGATCGTGAGTGAGGAAGGCTACCGGCACTCGATCGAGTTTAACCCGGAGCGGCACGCGCTCCACGTTTTGTCCTCCTCCGCATGCTTCCAGATGGCCGGGACTCCCGAACCGGGCGTCGACTACTAGACCCCGGACCCAGGTCCCCGAAACCAACGCGGGGTCACTTCACGCCCATCCGCCTCGTTCGGATGGGCCGGAAGTGACCCCGCGTTGGTGTGAGGCTGGGGGAGATCAGACGCCCAGGAAGCTGATGGCCCCCTGCTTGAACGCACGGCTAGTGATGGCGTTGGTGTGGTTCCGGCCCGGCAGGACCAGCTGCTCGACCAGGGCGCCCGCCTTGGCGCCCAGCGCCGCGAGTTCCGGCATTGACGCGGCACGGTCGTCCTTTTCCCCGGCCACCAGCAGCATCGGCACATGCGGCACGGCCTCGGCGGGGTCGAACGGCTCGCTTTTGACGGCTTCCACGAGGGACAGCAGCGAGAAGATGTTGTTGCTCGGCAGCATCTGGGCCAGCTTCAGCAGTCCGGCGGTGGACGCGTCGGCGATCGGAGTGCCGTCGGCCAGGTAGCGCTGCGCGGCAACGAGGTCGAAGTCGGCCAGCGGATCGGAGACGTTGGGTCCGCCCAGGACCAGCCGGTGCACCAGCTCGTGCTGGGTGGCGCCGAACTCCCAGGCGAGCCGGGAGCCGAGCGAGTAGCCGATCAGGTCCAGCCCGCTGGACGGGTCGCCCTCGCGCAGGGGCCGGACTCCGGCGTCGAACGCGATCTGCAGCAGATCGGCGCGGATCCTGCTGGGCGTATAGGAGTCCATGTCCTCGGGGGCGCCGCTGCGGCCGTGGCCGGGCAGATCCACCGTGATGACGCGGCGGCCGGCCTCCAGCAGCGCCGCGAGCCAGCCGGTGTCCTCCCAGTTGAGCTTGGAGGAGGAGGAGAAGCCGTGCAGCAGCAGCACCGGGCGGAGCCCGGCGTCGGTTCCGGGCTCGTGCACTCCGACGTACAGCTGGGGGTCGGTACCCTCGACGGTGTGGGAATGCTGTTCGCCGGTGTGTCTGCCGCTCATGGTGTCAGTCCTCATCAAGTACGGCGCTCAGGCGGACCCGGCGCTTCGGTGCCTCTTCCTTCGGGACCGTGCCCACAATGCCGGCGGTGTTGTCCGGCACCTCAAACACAATCAGGGGCTCGCCGACATTGATCTTGTCGCCGGGCCCGCCGTGGATACGCACCACTTTACCTGCCTGCGGACTGGGCAATTCAACGGCTGATTTGGTGGTTTCGACCTCGACGAGGGGCTGGTTGCGCTCGACCTGGTCGCCCGGGGCCACCAGCCATTCCAGCACGGTTGCCTCGATCAAGCCCTCGCCGAGGTCCGGGAGCGGGAAGGAAATTTCAGCCACGTTTGTACTCCAATACTCGCTGGATCCCGAAGAGGATCCGGTCAATGTTCGGGATGTATTCGTCCTCCAGGTCTCCCGAAGGGTACGGGACATCGAAGCCGGTGACCCGTTCCACCGGGGCCCTGAGCGTGTCGAAGCAGCTCTGGGTGATCAGCTGGGCCACCTCGGCGCCCAGGCCTGAGGTGAGCGGCGCTTCATGGACGACGACGGCGCGGCGCGTCTTGCGTACGGAGGCGGCCAGTGCCGCGGCGTCGATCGGCTTGAGCCAGCGCAGGTCCAGGACCTCGATGTCGATCCCGTCCTCGGCGGCGAGCTCGGCCACCTGGAGGCAGCGGGCCACCATGGCGCCCCACGCGACGAGGGTCAGGTGCCGGCCTTCGCGCATGACCTTCGCCCCGGTGGGGGAGCCGCCGGCGGCATCGTGGCTGGCGACGTCCACCTCGCCCTTCTGCCAGTACCGCGACTTCGGCTCCATGAAGATCACCGGGTCCGGCCGCGTCGCGGCGTACTTGAGCAGGTGGTATGCCTCGTGCGGGTTCGACGGCGAAACCACCTTGAGGCCGGGGACGTGCGCGAAGAGCGACTCTAGGCTTTCGCCGTGGTGTTCGGGGGCCCGGATGCCGCCGAAGCTGGGAACCCGCAGGGTGATAGGCATCGGCAGGGTGCCGCGGCTGCGGTAGTTCATCCGGGCGATCTGGCAAACGATCTGGTTGATCGCCGGGTAGGCGAAGCCGTCGAACTGGACCTCCGGGATGGGGTGGAATCCGGCCATTGCCAGGCCCACGGACATGCCGAGGATGCCGGATTCAGCCAGCGGCGTGTCGAAAACGCGCTGTTCGCCGTGTTTGGCCTGCAGGCCGTCGGTGATGCGGAAGACACCGCCGAGCCGGCCGCAGTCCTCGCCGAAGATCAGGGTCTTCGGGTTTTCCGCGAGCACCTCATCGAGGGCCCGGTTGAGGGCCTGCTGCATGGACATCACGGTGGTGAGGGCCGCCGGTGTTACTGCGCTCGTGGCGGTGTTGTCGGCGGTGTTGTCGGCAGTGCTTTCGGCAGTGCTCTCGCCTGCTGCGTCTCTGCCTTCAAGAATCGAGTTAGACATGTTCGGACTCCTCGCGCCAGTTGGCGGCCTGGGCCTGCAGGGCAGGGGTGGTTTCCTGGAAGACCAGGTCAAACATTTCGGTGCCGGGGCGGGAGCCGAGCGCCTGGATGCCGGTGCGGATCTGTTCCTCCTCGGCCTTGGCCGCGGCGAGGGCCTCGGCGAAGAAGGCATCATCGGCGATGCCGTCGGCGAGCAGCCGCTGCCGGAAGCGCTCCAGCGGGTCGGTGCCGGCGCCGTCGCGCTCCTCATCGAGCGAGCGGTAGCGTCCCGGATCATCCGAGGTCGAATGCGGGCCGCGGCGGTAGGTCATGGCCTCGATCAGCACCGGGCCGTTCCCGGCCCGGGCGTGCGCGAAGGCGCGGCGGGTGGCCTCGACCACGGCGACGACGTCGTCGCCGTCGATCTGCAGCGCCGGCATGCCGTAGCCGGCGGCGCGGGCGGCGACGGAGCCGCCGGCCACCTGTCGTTCGGTGGGGACCGAGATCGCCCAGCCGTTGTTCTGGACGAAGAACACCACGGGGGCCTTCATCACCGCGGCGAAGTTCAGGGCCTCGTGAACATCGCCCTGGGAGGAGGCGCCGTCGCCGAAGTAGGTCAGCGCGACGCCGAGTTTGCCATCGGTGTGGGCAGCGTGGGTCCCGGCGGTGCCGGCGGACAGCGTCTGGCCGTGGGCCCAGCCGACGGCGTGCAGCACGGAGCCGGCGACGACGGCCTGGATCGGGGCGAGCCGGGACTCCAGGGGGTCGTACAGGCCGCCGTGCCAGGTGGCCTTGTGGGTGGACATGTACGCCACCATGTCAACGCCCATGGTGCGGGCCACGCCCATCTCGCGATAGGTGGGGAAGACGAAGTCCCGGGTGGTGTCCACGGCGTAGCCGCTGCCCACCTGGGCCGCCTCCTGGCCGAGTTCGGGCGCGTAGCCGGGGATGATGCCCTGGCGCTGCCAGGCGATGGCCGAGGTATCGAGGTGGCGGACCGCCACCATCAGCGAATAGAGCTCGCGGAGCTGGGCGGGAGTGAGCGGTTCGGCGGCATTGCCGGAAACCACGGGAAGTGTGTCCATCCCTGTGACCCTAGTCACCCGGCCATTGCTGTGCAATCAGCCGCCAAATCACTGACCAGACTGCACAAGAGTGCCAGCCGTGCCAGCGTCCGGCATTGCAGTTTGTGCAGTCTGGTCGGTTGTGCGGCCTGTTACTTCCCGGTGTCGGCGTGCCCGGTCTGCTCGGCCGGTGCCGTGCCGCGGTTGCGGGTGAGCCGGGCGCCGGTCCAGCAGGCCGCCGCGATGCCGGCGACCAGGATGATGGTGCTGACGAGCTGCTTGCTGCTGTCCGGGCTGCTGAAACCGACGGCGAAGATCAGGGCCAGGAGCACCAGGCCGAAGATCGTCAAGCCCGGGAAACCCTTCATCCGCAGCGGCAGGACGGTGCCGTCGCGGTCTGCCCGGCGGCGCAGGATCAGCTGGGACACCAGCGCGGAGCCCCAGACCATCAGGCAGGTCGAGCCGACCAGCTGGAACAGCGCCGGGAGGATCTTCTCCGGGAAGAGCAGCTCCAGCACGGCGGCCAGGAAGCCGAACGCCACGGAGACGCCGACGGCGAGCATCGGCACCCGTGCCTTATTGATCCGCGACAGGAAGCGGGGTGCCTCGCCGCGTTCGGACAGCGAGAAGACCATCCGGGATGCGCCGTAGAGGTTCGCGTTCAGGGCCGAGAGGAGCGCGACGACGGCCACCAGCGTGATGGCTGCCCCGGCGCCGGGGATGCCTGCGATGTCCAGAACGCCGGCGAATGGCGAGGCGAGGGCTTCGGAGGTGGAGGGAAGAACCGCGGCGATGACGAACACCGAGCCGATGTAGAAGACCAGGATCCGCCACACGACGGTGCGGATCGCCTGGCCCACGCTGTGCTGGGGGTTCTCGGTCTCGGCGGCGGCCACACTGACAATCTCGGTGCCACCGAACGCGAAGATCACCACGAAGAGCGCGGAAGCGATGCCGCCCAGGCCGGCGGGGGCGAAGTCGGCGGTGAAGTTGCTGAGGCCGGGGGACGCGACGTCCGGCAGCCAGCCCAGCAGCAGGGCCGTGCCGATGCCCAGGAACAGCAGGATGGCGGCCACCTTGAGGATGGCGAACCAGAACTCGAACTCGCCGAAGTTCTTCACCCCGGCGAGGTTGATCACCGTGAACACGGCCATGAAGATCAGCGACAGGGCCCAGACGGGAATAACCGGCCAGACCGTGAAGAGCAGGGCAGCGGCACCCAGGGCCTCGGCTGCGATCACCACCACCAGCTGCAGCCACCAGAGCCAGCCCACGGTGGCTCCCGCGGTCCTGCCCATGGCCTTGGCGGCATAGACGGAAAACGCGCCGCTGTTGGGGTTGGCCGCGGCCATTTCGCCCAAAGCCCACATCACGAGGATGATCAGCGTGCCGGCGACGAGGTAGGAGATGAGGACGGCGGGGCCGGCGGCCTGGACTCCGGCCCCCGAACCCAGGAACAGGCCGGCGCCGATGGCGCTGCCGAGTCCCATCATGGTGAGTTGGCGTGGCTTCATGCTGTGGCCGAGTTTCAGGCCTGGGCGCTCCGCGGTGGACTTCATTGTCATGCTTGCGAACCTTCGTGTGGTTTGGATCTCTCGGTCCTTATGGGACCTATTGAATTTACCGCTCCGGAGCGGGGTCGGGGCGCGCCGGCTGTGAGAGCATGGTGACAGTTTGTTGGTCCGGAACGAAGTTTCAGCAGCGTTTTGTGATGCCGGTGCGTCGGTAGGAGGAATATTCGATGGACATTGATGTTCTGGATGCGAAGATTGTCCGATTCTTCACCGATTCACCCCGGGCCTCCGTGCTGGAGGCCTCCCGCGTGCTGAAGGTGGCCCGCGCCACCGTGCAGTCACGGCTGGACCGGATGCAGGACAGCGGGGTCATCGGCTCGTGGGTGCCGCAGCCGGACCCGGCCCACTTCGGGTTTCCCGTCGTCGCGTTCTGCTCCCTGACGATCAACCAGGACCTGGGCCACGACGCGGTGGTCGAGGCCCTCGCGGCGATCCCGGAACTGATCGAAATCCACACCGTCTCCGGCAGTTCGGACCTGATGGCCCGCATCGCTGCCCGCTCCAACCCGGACCTGCAGCGCGTGCTGGATGCCATGATCGCCACCCGGACGGTCCTTCGCTCGTCCTCGGTGATTGTGCTCAACACCCACTTCCAGGGCCGCACCCTGCCGCTGCTGGAAGCCGCCGCCGCGGGACGGTGATCCCGGCACCCCCAGCCGTCACCCCCAGCCGTCACCCCCAGCCGTCACCCCCAGCCGTCACCCCCAGCCGTCACCCCCAGCCGTCACCCCCAGCCGTCACCCCCGGCCGGTGCACCGGCACCCCCCAGTCGGTGCACCCCTGGCCGGTGCACCCCCCGGACCGGGCACCCGGACGCGCGGGCGAATGGTGGGCTGCAACATTTTGCGCCGGGCGTGCGGAGTCGTAGAATTAGTTCTAGTCAATTTGACTATAACTGTGACGGCGGTCGGGCCGGACGGTCCGGGCAGTCCCAGGGGACCGCCCGGAGCCTAAGAATGCGGGGTGAATTGCCATCTACACCACAGCTGCCAACGTCGCCGAGCGCCAGCTCGCGCCGCCGACGCTGGCCATCTCCACGGTGATCTTCGCCCTCCGCCCGAGTGCGCGTTCCGGACGCCCCACTCTCTGGATCCCGCTGGTGTGCCGGATCCGCGAACCCTTCAAGGGACTGTGGGCCCTGCCCGGGGGTCCGCTGACCCACGCCGAGTCCCTGCAGGACGCCGCCTCGCGGAACCTGCAGGAGACCACCGGCCTGGCGCCCAGCTACCTCGAACAGCTCTACGCTTTCGGCGGCCTGCACCGCTCGCCCACCCAGCGCGTCGTCTCGATCGTGTACTGGGCACTCGTGCAGCCCACCGAGGCCGCGCTCGCGGACGAATCCGAAAACGTCCGGTGGTTCCGCGCGGACCGGCTCGGCGATCTTGCCTTCGACCACAACGCGATCATCGACTACGCGCTCTGGCGGCTGCGCAACAAGATGGCCTACGGCTCCATCGCCTACCACCTGCTCGGCGAGTACTTCACCCTGGCCCAGGTCCGGGAGGTCTACGAGGCCGTCCTGGACCGCGAACTGGACCCGGCCAACTTCCGCCGGCAGGTCAAGGCCACGCCCGAAATCGAAGAAACCGACCAGTACCTCCAGGGCGGCAAACACCGCCCGCCGCGCCTCTACCGCTTCACCGGCCGCCCAGGCCTTGACCCAGACAACAGGAGCACACCATGAGCAGCGTCAACACGGCCATCCAGCTGATCACGCGCGAACAGGCCGCCAGCAGCAGGGCCAAAGGCAGGGCAACAGCCTCCACCTGCAGCCAGGCGCTCGCCCGCGGCCCCTGGGACTATGACCTCGCCGAGGCCCTTGCCGGTGTGCCCGCCTACGGCCCCGGCGCCTCCGTCGCGGACGTCGCCCCGGCGTCGACCCCCCGGCAGGGCCAGCTGCCGGAGGAGTACAAGCGGGCGAGCGACGGCGAACTCGACGCGCGGATCCGGGCCGCCAAGGCAACGCTGGGGGACCGCGCCGTGGTGCTGGGTCACTTCTACCAGCGCGACGAGGTCGTGGCATACGCCGACTTCGTGGGCGACTCCTTCCAGCTGGCCAATGCTGCCCTCACACGGCCGGACGCCGAGGCCATCATCTTCTGCGGTGTGCACTTCATGGCCGAGACCGCGGACATCCTGTCCCGGCCGGAGCAGGCCGTGATCCTGCCCAACCTCGCCGCGGGCTGTTCGATGGCGGACATGGCGGACATCGACTCCGTGACCGAGTGCTGGGAACAGCTTGAGGAACTGTTCGGCACCGAGCCCGACGCCGACGGCCGGGTCCCGGTCATCCCGGTCACCTACATGAACTCCTCCGCCGCCCTCAAGGGCTTCTGCGGCGAGCACGGCGGCATCGTGTGCACCTCCTCCAACGCCGCCACGGTGCTGGAGTGGGCCTTCGAGCGCGGCCAGCGCGTGCTGTTCTTCCCGGACCAGCACCTGGGCCGCAACACCGCCAAGGCCATGGGCGTGCCGCTGGAGCAGATGCCGATGTGGAACCCGCGCAAGGACCTCGGCGGCAACGACGAGCAGGCGCTGCAGGACTCCCGCGTGATCCTGTGGCACGGCTTCTGCTCGGTCCACAAGCGCTTCAACGTCGGCCAGATCGAAAAGGCCCGCGCCGAATTCCCGGGCGTGCAGGTGATTGTGCACCCGGAATGCCCGATGGAGGTGGTGGACGCCGCCGATTCCGCCGGATCCACCGACTTCATCCGCAAGGCCATTGCCGCCGCGACCGAGCCCACCACGTTCGCCGTCGGCACCGAGGTCAACCTCGTCAACCGGCTCGCCGCGGAGAATCCGCAGCACACCATCTTCTGCCTGGACCCGGTGATCTGCCCGTGCTCCACGATGTACCGCATCCACCCCGGCTACCTCGCCTGGGTCCTGGAGGCGCTGGTCCGGGGCGAGGTGGTCAACCGCATCACGGTGGAGGACGCCGTCGCCGCCCCGGCAAGGGTCGCCCTCGAGCGGATGCTGGCGGCGCGGCCGTGACCAGGCCCCCGCGTTTAGTGGTGGTGGGCAGCGGCATTGCCGGGCTGTACGCCGCGCTGCTCGCCTCCGACGCGCTCCTGGACGGCGGGCCGGCCAGCGAGGTGGTGCTGCTGACCAAGGGAAGCCTCGAGCAGAGCAACACCTTCTATGCCCAGGGCGGCGTCTCGGCCGTGCTCACACCGGGCGAGGCGGCGCCGGGGGATACCGTGGCGGCCCACATCGCCGACACCCTCGCCGCCGGCGCCGGCCTCAGCGACCCGGAGGCCGCCCGGGTCCTGTGCGCCGAAGCCGTCCGGGACATCGCCGGCCTGCGCCGCTACGGTGTGCACTTCGACGCCGGACCCGGCGGAGGCCCGGCGCTCGGCCTCGAGGCGGCACACTCCGCCGCCCGCATCCTGCACGCCGGCGGGGACGCAACAGGTGCCTGCATCGCCCGCGCCCTCGTCGCCGCCGTCCTGGGCCGCGCCGCCCAGGGCCGGGTGCGGGTCGAGACCGGCGCCTTCGTCACGGACCTGCTCACCGAACACCCCCGCCGGGGCCAGGACGGCGGCTCTCGCGCCACCGGCGTCACGGACCTGCTCACCGAACACCCCCGCCGGGGCCCGGGCCGCCCCGCACGGGTCACCGGCGTCGCCTACCTGGCCAACGGACAGCCCCGGCAGCTGGACGCCGACGCGGTGCTCCTGGCCACCGGCGGTGCCGGACGGCTCTTCGCCCGGACCAGCAACCCCGGCGTCGCCACTGCCGACGGCCTGGCCCTGGCCTGGCGGGCGGGGGCCGCCGTCCGGGACCTGGAATTCTTCCAGTTCCACCCCACCACACTCGCGGGGGACGAGATCCCCGGGGGTCCGCCGGCGCTGCTCATTTCCGAGGCGGTCCGCGGTGAAGGCGCCGTCCTGCTCGACGCGGCCGGCTACCGCTTCATGCCGGACTACCACCCGGACGCCGAGCTGGCCCCGCGCGACGTCGTCTCCCGCAGTATTGCCCTGCACCTCGCCGCGGCCGGCGCGTCGGCGGACAGCCCCGTCTTCCTGGATGCCCGGGGAATCGAAGCCGTCCGCGGCCCCGGATTCCTGGCCCGGCGCTTCCCCACCATCACCGCGGCCACCCGCGCCGCCGGGTACGACTGGACCACGCAGACACTCCCGGTCTCCCCGGCGGCCCACTACTGGATGGGAGGCGTGTCCACCGACCTCTGGGGGCGGACCTCGGTGCCGGGACTGTACGCGGCCGGTGAAGTCGCGTGCACCGGCGCCCAGGGCGCCAACCGGCTGGCGAGCAATTCGCTTCTGGAAGGGCTGGTCTTCGGCCGCCGCGTGGTGGAGGCCTTCCTTGGCGGGGTGGACCCTGGACCGTCTCCGTCGGCCTCAGCCGCCGGTGCCAGGGACGAGCTTCCCGCTGCCGAGACGGGCCAGCGAAGTGTCCCGTTCAGCCGGGACGCCCTGCGGAGCCTCATGACCGGTGCGGCCGGGGTGATGCGCACCGGGGCCGAACTCGACGCCGCCGCCGTCCGGCTCGCGGTGTGGGCTGCGGCCGTCACCGCGGCCCCCGGTGTTCGGGACCGGGGGGAGGGCCTTGACCAGTCCGGCCACGAGGACCGGAACCTGCTGCTGGCCGCCCGGCTGCTCGTGGCAGCGGCGCGGAGGCGGACCGGGTCGGTGGGCGCCCACTACCGCGCAGATTTTAGCCCGGCCGAGCCTGACCCCGCCGAGCTTGTCCCGGCCGGCGCGGACCCCGCTGCCGCCCGCCCTGCCCTGCTCGCGGCCCCCGCCCGCTCCACCCCGCCGGCCGGCGCGCACGGCCACCGCCATGCCACCGCATCCCGTCCGAAACAAAGGATCCCGTCATGACAGCACCCGCCGCGGCCCGCCAGGGCGCCCTTCCGGCGTCGGCGCTCGCCGGCACCCTGCCCGCCGCCGCCGTCGACGCCGTGCTGCGGGCGGCCCTCGACGAGGATGCACCGTACGGTGACATCACCTCCCAGACGCTGATCCCGGCGGATGCGCGTGCGACGGCGGTCCTGGCCGCCCGGGTGCCCGGCGTGCTCAGCGGCGGGGAGGTGTTCGCGGCAGCGATGAAGCTCACGGACCCGGACGCCGCCGTCGAACTCCTGGTGGCCGACGGTGCCGCCTTTGCCGCCGGCACGGCGCTTGCGAGGGTCAGCGGGAACGCCCGGGCCGTGCTGCTCGCCGAACGGGTCGCCCTGAACCTGGTCCAGCGGATGAGCGCCATCGCCACCAGGACAGCGGAGTTCGTCGCCCTCGTGGACGGCACCCGGGCGCGCATCACCGACACCCGCAAAACGACGCCGGGGCTGCGGGTGCTGGAGCGGTACGCCGTCCGCTGCGGCGGCGGAGCCAACCACCGCTTTGGTCTCTCGGACGCGGTGCTGGCCAAGGACAACCACCTGGCCGTCCTGACCGGGGGAGACCCGTCGAAGCTCACCGCGGTGCTGCGGGAGGCCCGGGCCCGGCTCGGGCACACGACGCACTTCGAAGTGGAGGTGGACAGCATGGACCAGATCGGACCGGTGCTGGCCGCCGGGGTGGACACCATCATGCTGGACAACTTCAGCCTGCCCGAGCTGGCCGCCGGGGTGGCGCTGGTGGCCGGCCGCGCCCGGGTCGAGGCCAGCGGCAACGTCAACCTCGCCACCGTGGCGGGCATCGCCGGCACCGGGGTGGACGTCATCTCGATCGGCGGACTCACCCACAGCGTCGCCGCCCTGGACCTGGGGCTCGATATTGAGCTGGGGTTCGGTTCCGGGCCCGGGCTCGGCGCCGGACAGGGCCGTGCACCCGGGACCGGGCAGGCCAGCGAACCGCCGGCCGGCCAGGCGGCGCCATGATCTTCCTCGACGCAGCGGCCACCACCCCGGTCCGCCGCGAGGTGCTCGAAGCGATGTGGCCGTTCCTCTCCGGGGAGTTCGGGAACCCCTCGAGCCACCATTCGCTCGGCGACGCGGCCGCCACGGCGCTCGCCGGGGCCCGGGCAGCAACGGCCCGGGCCCTGGGCTGCCGCCCGGGCGAGGTGGTGTTCACCTCCGGGGGCACGGAGGCGGACAACCTCGCCGTCAAAGGCATCGCCCTGGCCCGCCGGTCAGCGGACCCGCGGCTGGACCGGGTGGTGATCAGCGCCGTCGAACATCCCGCCGTGGAGGAGTCGGCCCGCTACCTGGAGCGCGTGCACGGCTTTGCCGTCGACGTGGTGCCGGTGGATGCCTGCGGCCGCGTCACCGGAGAAGCCCTCGCCGCCGCGCTCCGGCCCGAGACCGCCCTGGTCAGCATCATGTACGCCAACAATGAGGTGGGCACGGTGCAGCCGATTGCCCGGCTGGCCGCGCTGGCCCGCGCGCAGCGAATCCCGTTCCACACCGACGCTGTCCAGGCCGCCGGCTGGCTCCCGCTCGACACCGCAACACTGGGCGTAGATGCCCTGAGCATCTCCGGACACAAACTGGGGGCGCCCAAAGGCAGCGGGGCCCTGTTCGTGCGCAGCCGGACCCGGCTGGAGCCCGTGATCCACGGCGGCGGGCAGGAACGCGGCCGCCGGTCGGGGACCGAGAACGTGGCCGGGGCCGTAGCCCTCGCGACGGCACTCGCCCTCGCCCGGAACTCCCAGGGGGACCGCGCGGCACACGTCGCCGCCCTGCGCGATGACTTCATCCGCTCCGTACAGGCCCAGGTTCCGGGTGCGGTCCTCACCGGCCATCCGGCCGAACGGCTGCCCTCGGTCGCCTCGTTCTGCTTCCCGGGGACCAGCGGCGAATCCGTGCTGCTGGAGCTCGAACGGCTGGGAGTCCTCTGCTCCAGCGGCTCGGCCTGCGCGGCGGGTTCGGACGAGCCGTCCCCGGTGCTGCGGGCGATGGGCATCGAGCCGGAGATTGCCCAGACCGCGGTCCGCTTCAGCTTCGACTCCACCATCACGGCGGCGGAACTGGAGGAGGCGGCGGCCGCGGTCCGCACCGCCGTCGGCAGCGTCCAGGCGCTCGGCGCCCCCTGACCGCGGCGCCCCCTGCCCCCGTTGCCCTGTCACTTAATGCTGTTCCGGGGCCCTCCAGGGCACGTTATCTGATAGCGCAAACGGGGGTATCGGAGGGGCGGGGTGCGGAAGGCCTAGCGGTGCCGGGCGCGGCGGAAGATCCAGTGCCGCAGCAGGGTGAAGCGCACGGCCGTGGCGGCGAAGCCGGAGAGTGTGGTGGTCCACAGCTCGTCGGCGACCGTGGCAGCGGGGTTGATCCAGTGCAGGACGCCGAGGCTTCCACCGGTGATCAGCAGCGCCACCAGGATCACGATCAGGCCGTTGAGATGGTCGCGCTTCATCCGGTGGCGTTCGGTGACCTTGAAAGTCAGCCGCCGGTTCAGGGCCGTGTTCATCAGCGACGTGAGGATCAGGGCCGTCGCGTTGGCCGGCTGTGAGCCGAGGTGCGGCCGCAGGAAGGCATAGAGCGCCAGCGATGTGGCCGTGCAGACGATGCCGACGGCGGTGAACCGCAGCAGCNGCGGGCAGGCGGCACACCATGAGCAGTGGCAGTGGCAGTGGCAGTGGCAGTGGCAGTGGCAGTGGAAGGAGCGGGGGCAGGGGTGTGCTGCTCGAGCTGGGCATCCATCCGCTCAGTACAGCTCGCCTACAGGGATCTCCACGGCCAGGCGGTTGGAGGGGCCGGGTAGAGGGCATGCCCACGCCTCGTTGTAGGCGCAGGACGGGTTGTAGGCGAAGTTGAAGTCCACAACGAACTCGGCCTCCGGGCCGGACCCCTGCACGCCGTGGAAGGCGCCCTTGATCGTGTCCAGCAGGTAGCGGCCCGCGCCGTAGCTGCCGCCGGGCTGCCCGGCGGTGGCATCACGGAACGGCACGAAGATGCCGCCGCCGTAGCCATGGAGCTTCCACACGCCGAGCTGGCCAAGTTCCGGCAGGTCGAAGGTGCCCAGCCGGACAAACCGGACCACGCCGTCGGTGCCGGTCTCGACGTTCATTTCCCGCCCGGCGCCCTGGCTCGTCAGTGGGATGTGGAAGCGGTAGATCGGATCGTAGTCGGCCGTCTTCAGCCCGGCGAAGCTGGACTTGGCGGCCGCCGTGAGCGGCGACGCGGGGTGCGTGCCGAACATCCGGTCCCGCTCCTGGCGCCAGTAGGAATGCGCCTCGGCCGGATCCTCGGCCGCGATCTTCCGCACGTTGGCGTACAGCGCAAAGGTCCTGAGCCGCCAGTCCGCGATGTCGACGGTGGAAATGTCCGCCTCGCCGCCCAGGGCACCGAAATCCGTCGAGCCTAAATTCTGATCCGCCATGTCCCCAGCGTAACCCGCTTTCCCTGTGGCGAACCGCGCTTCCCGCGGCGGGTCCCCGGCCCCGTCCGGCCCGGACTCCGCCGCCGTTTTCCCGGGCACGACGACGGCACCTGCCTGCGGGGCCGCGGCACCCGGACGACAGGGAGCCGGCTGGTCGCCGTCACGGAGGCAGCGGAAACCCTGCCGGGAACGGGGCTTCTACGAAACGCTGATCCGGGAACTCCGGGCGGCCCGAAGTCCCGTTACGCTGGCACCATGACTGGGACGGATACCTTCCGGCGGACTTCGGCCCGCGGCGTCAGCATCGCTGCGACCCTCGCGTTCGCCGTCGCCGCACTCTCCGGCTGCAGCACCGAAGGCAGGGACGCCCCTGCCTGGACGGCCGGCGGCACCCCGAGCGCCAGCGCCGGCGGGACAGGGGCCCCGGCCGATCCGTCCGCGGGCAGCACGGCGCCGGGTTCGTCCCCGGGGTCCACCGCGTCCGGCGCGGCGGAACCCGGCTCGACGGCGGCGGCCTGGAAGGTGTACACCGACCCGGCGAAGACCGTCAGTTTCGAGCTCCCGCAGGAGTGGATCGCCCAGTCGGTGATCCCGGAGCCGGGAACCCTGCCCGGCGCCCTCAAGATCGAGGTCAAGGACGCCAAGGGCGGCTACCTCGCCACCCTGCAGACCGGACTTCCGCCCAGGCCCGCCCCGGCGTGTTCGGACGAGACCGCGAAACCCTACGTCGTCGTCAGTAGTGTCCCGATGGACCTGCCGCACCGCAGCGCCGACGGCACCATCGACCCGCGGGCGGTGTACCGGGTGATCCAGGGGTACAAGTACTTCGGCTCCTACGGCATCACCAACGTTGTTGGCGGCGCGGCAGGAAAGTCCTGCGTGCTGCAGAACCTGGTCCGCGGTCCCGAGGGCAAGGGGGACTACTCGTTCGCTGACCTGATGGAGCTGAAGGCGTTTGCCCCGGATGAGAAGGTCGCGCCCGCCCAGGCCTTTGACACCCTCGACCAGGCGGCCAAATACGTCAACGAAGGCTCGGAATTCGCCAACGTCCAGCGGATGCTAATGTCTCTGGAGATCAAAAACTAGTCCCGCACCGCCCGCACACACCCGGGCCGGGAGCGGTGACGTCACCCGCCGTTACCCTCACACCCCGGAGAGACATGGAACGCTCTGTAGCCGCCCGCATGGCCTTCAAGACCGTGGCCGACACAAAGGTTGCCCTTGCGGTTTCCGTGGCACGCAATCCCGGCTACAGCGGGTTCGTGGAGTCCCTGTCCGTGACCTCCGGCGGCGAGGATGTCCCGCTCACCGAACTCTCTGACCACCACGGCGGGCGCTTCCACTACATGGAGTTCGCTGACCCCACCGAAGTGCTCGTGGAGTACACGGCCACCGTCACCGGCCTCGCGCTGCCGGAGGAACCCCGGCTGATGGAACTCATCCGCTACGTCCGGCCGAGCCGTTATGCCGAGTCAGACCGGCTCCTGCCGACGGCCTACGCGGAATTCGGCGGCCTGCAGGGCACCGAGCTGGTGCACGCGGTGCGCAACTGGGTGTTCAGCGAGCTGCGCTACATCAGCGGATCCTCGCGGGGGACCGACGGGGCCGTCGAGACCTTGCTGCACCGCCGCGGGGTCTGCCGCGACTTCGCCCACCTGGCGGTCTCGCTGCTGCGCGCCAAGGACGTTCCCGCCCGGCTGGCTGCGGTGTACGCCCCGGGACTGAGCCCCATGGACTTCCACGCGGTGGCCGAGGCCCACATCAACGGTGCCTGGTACATAATCGACCCCACGGGCCTGGCGCCGCGCGAGAGCATGCTGCGGATCACTGCGGGCCGGGATTCCTCGGACACCGCGTTCCTGTCGACCGTGGGTGGCAGCCTGTCGCTGACGCAGTTCAGCGTCACCGCCATCGTCGACGGCGACCTGCCGGCGGAGGACCCGGAGAAGCTGGTCACCCTGCAGTAGGGATACTGCCGGGGACCGGGTTGGCGGGTTCCTCTTTTGCCTGGGTCGCGGCCCAGCTGGCGAGCAGCCGAAGGCCATCCTCGGACCGGGAGCCGGGCTCGTCGCTGTAGGTCATGACGGTCAGACCGGGTGCCGCCGGGAGCTCCAGCGCGTCGTAGTGCACCTCCAAGTTGCCGACAATATGGTGCCTGGCGTACTGCTGGCCGGCGTCGTGATGTGCATGATCGGTGCCGGGGGCCTCCTCGCCACAGGCTTACTGCAGCTGCCCCTGACCGCCATGATCGCCTCCCTGCTCACGATGGTGAGCGGGGTCGCCGTGACCACACCACCGGCAACATCACTCGCGATGGCAGACTACCCGCACCTGGCTGGCACCGCGTCGTCGCTGCTGGGCCAGGCCCGCTTTGCTTTTGGCGGCCTCGCCGCACCCCTGGTGGGTCTCGGCGGCCCTGGCACCGCATTCCCACTCGGCGTCGTCACTTTCGCCGCCTGCCTCGCAGCCGGGCTTACCTACATGGCAACGATGCGACGCCGGGGCCCGAAGCCGCCGAGGCAGCCCATCAGCGCACCACAGGGAAGTTGACTAACGTGCCCGGACGCCGCATCCTTTCGCGGACGGAACTTCCGACATGCGGATTCACATCATTGCCGGCGAGACGGTCCTGCTGGCCACCCTCCCCGACACTCAAACAGCGCGCGATTTTGTTTCGCTCATGCCTCTCACCCTGACCCTCACCGACTACGCAGGGACAGAGAAAGTCAGCGATCTGCCCCGCCGGCTGGCGACTGCAGACGCGCCCCCAGGCACCGATCCGGCCGCCGGAGACATCACCTACTACGCGCCGTGGGGCAATCTGGCGATCTTCTACAACGACTTCGGATACTCCCCGGGACTGGTACATCTCGGACGCATCGACTCCGGTGTGCGGGAACTCAGCAGCCTAGCCAACAACCGCGAGGTGACCATCGAAATCGCGGGCGATTGACGGACCGCCGCAAAAAACCCCGCGGGTTGTCAGCGCGCTGCCACCGACGCCCGCAGCTTCTCTGTCAGACGCAGCAGCTCCCGCTGCTCGGCGGCCGTCAGTGCCGGAACCACCAGGGCGGCGATGTCGCGGACGTGCTCCCGGCCGATCTGTTTCTGGAGCTCCCAGCCAGCCTCGGTGAGCTTGACCAAGACGCCGCGGCCGTCGTCAGGAGCTGGCATGCGCTCCACCAGGCCGCGCTTTTCGAGGCGCTCCACCAGCCGGCTGAGGCTGGACTGGCTCAGCAGCACATGGTCGTTGAGCTCGTTCTGGCGCAACCAGCCGGAGGGACAGCGCGAGAGCGTAAACAGCACATCGTACTCGTTGATAGCGAGGCCCTTGAAGGCGGGACCTGCCTGCAGCCGGCGCATGACCGCCACCTGGGCGCGGAACAGGGATTCCCAGGTTTCCGCGGCCAGGCGCACCGGCGACTCGGATGTTTTCGTCGACATCACACGCCCTGGGTGCCGGTGTGGCTCGCGGCGTCGCTGGAGGACTGACCGGCGGATGCCAAGGAGGCGGCGACGCGGCCGGCGTGGGTGGGCGGTTCCGGGATATGGGCGGGGGTCTTGTCGGCGTATTCCTTGCGCAGGACCGGCAGAACCTCTTCGCCGAACAGGTCCAGCTGTTCCAGCACGGTCTTCAGCGGCAGGCCGGCGTGGTCGATGAGGAAGAGCTGACGCTGGTAGTCGCCAAAGTACTCACGGAAGGTCAGCGTCCTTTCGATAACTTCCTGCGGGCTGCCGACGGTCAGCGGCGTCTGCGAGGTGAAGTCCTCGAGCGAGGGGCCGTGGCCGTAGACCGGGGCGTTGTCGAAGTAGGGGCGGAACTCCTTGACGGCGTCCTGCGAGTTCTTCCGCATGAAGAACTGTCCGCCGAGGCCCACGATCGCCTGGTCGGCCGTGCCATGGCCGTAGTGCTCGTAGCGTTCGCGGTAGAGGCCGATCAGCTGCTGGTAGTGCTCCTTCGGCCAGAAGATGTTATTCGCGAAAAAACCGTCGCCATAGTAGGCCGCGACTTCCGCGATCTGCGGCGTGCGGATCGAACCATGCCATACGAAGGGGGCGACGCCGTCGAGCGGACGCGGCGTAGAGGTGAAGTTCTGCAGCGGCGTGCGGTGCTTGCCGGACCAGTTGACGGCGTCCTCGTCCCAGAGGCGGCGCAGTAGGCTGTAGTTCTCGATCGCGAGTTCGATCCCGTCCTGAATGTTCTTGCCGAACCAGGGATAGACGGGGGCAGTGTTCCCGCGGCCCAGGACCAGATCCACGCGCCCGTCGGCCAGGTGCTGGAGCATGGCGTAGTCCTCGGCGATCTTCACCGGGTCGTTGGTGGTGATGAGCGTGGTGGCCGTGGACAGGATGATGCGCTCCGTCCGGGCGGCGATGTAAGCCAGGGTGGTCGTGGGGGAGGAGGAGAAGAACGGCCGGTTGTGGTGCTCGCCCAGGGCGAACACATCCATGCCTATTTCCTCAACCTTTTGGGCGATCGCCACGGACGCCTTGATACGTTCGTGCTCCGTGGGCGTGCGGCCCGTGGTGGGGTCGGTGGTGATATCGCTGACGCTGAATACGCCGATCTGCATGATGTGCCCTTCCATGGCCGGAGTCTTCCGGGACCTGGTTCCACTGTAATCGATATACATGCATTTGCATCTATCGCCGGATACAACGTCGGCCGCGTCGGTGTATTCCCCGAGCTGGGCTGCCATCGGGAACCATGGCCTCGGACGGTCTCAACATGATGAACGCCGACTCCACGAACACCTCATCCCGGCTTTGACGTGTCAGCGTCGCCGGCCGCAACTTCCGGGCCAACGACATCACCGTCCCGATTGGCGCCCGCGCGGGGGAAGACCTGCCTTCCCGGCACTATGGTGATGGTTCCGGTCGCCGGCCCCTCTCCCCAGCGGGCCACTCACCCGGGCATTAACGGCAGCGGCCGGCAGGCCCGTGCCGCCTGCGAGGTCGGCCCAGACAGCACCCACGCCCCGCGCCGCCGCAGGGCGGCGAGGATCTGACGGGTGCCGCGGACCCGCGGACGCTAGCGCGAGCCCGAGGGGACCCGTGCGTCGTCGGGTACGTCATCCGGAAAGTCGTCGGGGACGGCCCCGGGGGCAGCCCGGCGGCCACGGGAACGGGCGACGCCCGCATCAGCGTCGGCATCGTTTCCGGAACCGGCAACCGGACCGGCCTTGGCCAGGGCTTTCCGCTCGCGCCGTCCTTCCACGAGGCGGTAAAGCACCGGTACCAGGACCAGGGTGAGGGCGGTGGAGGAAATCAGGCCGCCGATCACCACGATGGCGAGTGGCTGCGAGATGAAGCCCCCGCCGCCGGTCAGCCCCAAGGCCATCGGCGTCAGCGCGAAGACGGTGGCCAGCGCGGTCATCAGGATCGGCCGGAGGCGCTGGCGGGCGCCATGGGTGATCGCGTCCGCCACGCTCATTCCGGGTTCTCCGTTCTGCGGCTGGCGGTACTGGTTGATGAGGTCGATGAGCACGATCGCGTTCGTCACCACGATGCCCACCAGCATCAGCATGCCAATCAGTGAGGGCAGGCCCAGCGGCACGCCGGTGATGAGCAGCAGCCCGATGGCCCCGGTGGCCGCGAACGGCACCGAGACGAGCAGGATGAGCGGCTGGATCAGCGACTTGAACGCGGCCACCATGATGACATAGACAATCGCGATGGCGGCGAGCAGGGCGAGGCCGAGCTGGGAAAAGGATTCGGCCTGCTGGGTCGTGGCGCCACCGATCGCTGCCGTGACGCCGGGCGGCAGCTGGACTGTCTGGAGCCGGGCCTGCACTTCGGTGCTGACCGCGCCGAGGTTGGCGCCCGACGGCGTGATGGACACGCGGGCGGTCCGCTGGCCGTTGCTGGCGGTGATGGAGACGGGGACGTCGACCTGCTCCACGGAGGCGATGCTCGCCAGCGGCACGGGACCCGCCGCCGTCGGCAGCAGGGTCTGGCGGACAGCGTCGATGCTGGTGTAGCGGGTGCCTTCGCCGATACGGACCGGGTAGTCGTTGGTGTCGATCCGCACGGTTCCGGCCGGAATGGGGCTGAGGGTCGAGGCGAGCACCCCGGCCACCTGTTCCTCGCTCAGGCCCGCGGCGACGGCTTTGGCCCGGTCCACCCTGACCTGCACCACCGGCTGGTTGGCGGCCAGGTTGGTGGCCACCTCGGAGGAGCCGGGGACGCCCTCCATGGCCTGGACCATGGCATCGCTCGCGGTCCGGAGATCGGATGTGGTGGCAGCTTTGAGGGTGATGTCCACGGTCGAGGACGTGCCGAAGCCGCCCTGCTGCGAGCCAACCGTGAGCTTGCCGGCATCAGGGATGCCGGCAAGCTTGCTGCGGACGGTGTCCTTGAGTTTGCCCTGGTTCGCCTTTTCCTCCGTCACGACGGTGAAGCTGGAGTTCGAGGCCCCGGCCGACAGCAGTGCGGAGAAACCGGTCTGGGCGTTGCCGGTGGTGACCTGCACGTCCTTGACGCCGTCGATCTCCCGCAGGACTTCCTCGACCTTGACGGCTGAGGCATTGGCCTCGGCCAGGCTGGTGCCGGCGGGGAGCGCCTGCCGGACGGTCATGCTGTTTTCGCCGGAGTTGCCCAGCAGATCGGTGGCCAGCAGCGGGGTCATGGCGGCGGTGCCGCCCAGGACCAGCACGGCCGCGATCAGGGTCACCACCGGGTGCTTCTGCGTCTTGGTCAGGATCGGGAGGTAGCCGCGCTGCAGGAGGGTGCGCTGCTCCGCCTCATGGGCCCTCGCCGCAATTTCCCGGGCTGAGGTCTGCTGTGCTGTGGCGTCCCGGGCTTCGCCCGCCTTGTCGGCGGGGTTCCGCAGAAACCAGTACGCCAGTACCGGCACGATGGTCAGGGAGACCAGCAGCGAGGACAGCAGTGCGATGGTGACGGTCAGGGCGAACGGCCGGAACAGCTCACCGGCCAGTCCGGCCACGAAGGCGATCGGCAGGAAGACGGCCACGGTGGTGAGGGTCGAGGCCGTGATGGCACCGGCGACCTCCCGGATGGAGGTCTGGATCGCGGTGATCTTCGCCTCGCCATAGCTCAGGTGCCGCTTGATGTTCTCGATCACCACAATCGAGTCGTCCACCACGCGGCCGATCGCGATGGTCAGCGCGCCCAGGGTCAGAATGTTCAGCGAGTAGCCGGTGGCCGAGAGCCCGATGAAGGTGATCAGCAGGGACAGCGGGATCGAGACGGCTGTGACCAGCGTCGCGCGGACGGACATCAGGAAGACCAGGATCACCGCGACGGCGAAGCCCAGCCCCAGCAGGCCCTCCGTGGTGAGGTCCTTGATGGACTTCTCGATGAACGGTGCCTGGTCGAAGATCGGTGTGAACCGGGCATTGGAACCGAGCTCGGCCTCCAATTCGGGGATGGAGTCCTTCACCGCGTTGGAGGTGCCCACGGTGTCACCTTCGGGCTTCTTGGTGACGGACAGGGCCAGGGTTTCCGCACCGTTGGTCCGGGTGATTGAAGTGCGCGCGTCCTCGGTGATGCTGACGTCGGCCACGCTGCCAATGGTCGCGGCGGTCCTGGTCCCGCCCAGTGGCAGCGCCTTGATGGCGTCGAGCGAATCGACCGGGCTGCCGATCTGCAGCGACAACGTCTTGCCCTGCTCCTCGATGGTGCCGGCCGGAACCAGTGCACCGTTGTTGCTGAGGGCCTGGCTGATCGACTGGATACTCGCACCGGAGGCCGCCATGGCCTCGGGGCGGGGAAGGATCCTGATGTGCTGCGTGGCGCCGCCGGTCACTTCGGCGCCGCGGACGCCGTCGAGCTTCTGCAGCCGCGGGACAGTGAGGCGGGCCAGATCGGCGTTCAGTTCACTGAGCGGCTTGTCCGAGGAGACGGCGAGGAACACGATCGGGAAATCGCTGATGCTACCGGCGATCGCCTGGGGCTGGACGTCGTCCGGCAGCGACCGTTTGGCATTTGAGATGGCACGGTCGATCTGGTTCCGGGCACGGTCCAGGTTCGAACCATAGGTGAACACCATGCTGATCTGGGAGACGCCGTTGCGCGAGGTGGACGACGTTGACTCCAGCCCTTCCACGCCCTTGAGCGCCGTCTCCAGCGGGCTGCTGATCTGCTTGTCCACGACTTCGGGGGAGGCGCCCGGCATCGATGTAAGGACCGTGATCTGCGGGAACTCGATGGAAGGGATGAGCTCCTGCTTGAGCGAGGACATCGTGATCACGCCGAAGACCGACGCGAAGACGGTCACCAGCGCGATCAGGGCCCGGTTGGCCAGTGACAGCTTTGCGAGCCGGAACATCTCAAGGTCTCCTGATGGGTTGACGGACGTGCTTGCAAGGGATCAAACCGGCCGCAACCTGGAGCGGGCGTCAGTCGCGCTTGGCGCTGACCGGTTCCAGCCGCAGTGCCTTGGCCGTGTCGGCTTCGAGCTGGGCGGCGAGGTCCGGGTTCTCGTTGAGCTTGATGCCATAGCCGGGCATCATCTCCTTGAACCGGGGCTGCCAGCCCTTGAACTGCTTCGGGAAGGACTTCTGGAGCAGCTCAATCATGATCGGCACCGCCGTGGACGCGCCGGGGGAGGCGCCGAGCAGGGCGCCGATGGATCCGTCGCGGCCGGCGATGACTTCGGTGCCGAATTGGAGCACGCCGCCCTTCTTCGGGTCCTTCTTGATGATCTGTACACGCTGGCCGGCGGTGATGAGTTCCCAGTCGCCGTCCTGCGCGGCGGGGTAGTATTCGCGCAGGGCCTCGACCTTGGCGCCGTGCCGCTTGGCGACTTCCTTGATCAGGTAGGCGGTGAGGTCCATGTTGTCCTTGCCCACGGCCAGCATCGGGATGATGTTGGAAGGCCGGATGGAACGCGGCAGGTCCAGGTAGGAGCCGTTCTTCAGGAAATTTGTGGAGAAGCCGGCGTAGGGGCCGAACAGCAGGGACCGCTTGCCGTTGACGAAGCGGGTGTCCAGGTGGGGGACTGACATGGGCGGGGCCCCAACGGAGGCCTGGCCGTAGACTTTGGCGCTGTGCTGGACCGCGAGTGTCTCGTCGGTGCAGCGGAAGAACTGGCCCGAGACCGGGAAACCGCCGTAGCCCTTGCTTTCCGGAATCCCGGAAGCCTGCAGCAGGTGCAGGGCTCCGCCGCCGGCGCCCACAAAGACGAACTTCGCGTGGATGGAGCCGTGCTCGCCGGACTGGGGGTGCTTGAGCGAAAGATCCCAGCCGCCGTCGGCCGCGCGCTTGATCCCGGCGACGTTGTGGCCGTAGTTGACCTCCACACCGTTGTTCCCGAGGTAGCTGGTCAGCTCCCGGGTCAGGGCACCGAAGTCGACGTCGGTGCCCTCCGCGGCACGGGTGGCGGCGATCCGCTGCTTAGGGTCGCGGCCCTTGACGATCAGCGGGGCCCACTTGGCGATCTGGGCGTGGTCCTCGGAGTATTCCATCGAGCGGAACAGCGGGTTCGGCTTGAGCGCCTCATAGCGGGCGCGCAGGAACTTGGTGTTGTCCTCGCCGATCACAAAGCTCATGTGCGGAACGGTGTTGATGAAGCCCTTGGGGGAGCCGATCATGCCGTTCGTCACAAGGTGGGACCAGAACTGGCGGGACAGCTGGAACTGCTCGTTGATGAGGATTGCCTTGGCGGGGTCCACCGAGCCGTCTTTGGCTGCGGGGGAGTAATTAAGCTCGCACAGTGCGGCGTGTCCGGTGCCGGCGTTGTTCCAGGGACCGGAGCTCTCCAGACCCGGCTCGTCGAGCTTCTCGAACAGGGAAATCGTCCAGTTCGGCTCAAGCTGCTTCAGGAATGCGCCGAGCGTGGCGCTCATGATGCCGCCGCCAATCAGGACGACGTCGGCATGTTGGGTCTTGGAAATGAAAGTCACAATCAGTCTCCGATAGCAGCGGGTCTGGCTGTCACAGAATATCCCCGGACCACCCTCTTACTGAAATTGGCTCCGTCCGTCAAGGCTTTAGCTCGACCTTCGTGAAAACTTCATTCAGAACGGGCGACGCCGGGTACTTCAGCACACGGTCCGAAAAGGCAAGGGCCGAGATGGGGAAGGCGATCGGCACGGCGGGGACCGTGGCGGCGATCTGTGCGTTGATGGTCTGGTACTGCTCCGTCCGATCCTTGCCGTCCGGGAGGCCGCGTGCCCGGGCGATCTTGGAAAAGACCTGCGGGTCCTGGTAGCCGAACTCGCCGGTGTTCTCGCCGAAGAGCGGCCCGACGAAATTGTCCGGGTCGGCGTAGGAGCCGTTCCAGCCCAGCAGATGGAGGGCGTGGTCGCCGGGGGAGGTGACCTGCTGGAGGTAGCCTTCGGACCATTCGACCGGCACCGGCTTGATGTTCAGCCCGACGGCGGTCAGCTGCTTGCTGACTTCCGCGTAGACCTTTTCCGGCGTCGGGAGGTAGGGCCGGGTGACGTTGAGCGGATAGTAGAACTTCAGCTCCTCGCCCTGGTAGCCGGCCTCGGTGAGCAGTTCCTTGGCCTTGGCGGGGTTGTGGCCCAGGGACGGGGCATTGTTGTTGAAACCGCTGAGCTTGGGCGGGACGAACTGCGTCGCCTGTGCGGTGTTGTCAATGAAGAACCTGCGGATCAGGGTGTCCTTGTCCAGTGCCATTTCGATGGCCTGGCGGACCTTGAGGTTCTGCAGGATGGGCACTTCCTGGTTCATGCCCAGGTACATGACGGAGAAGGGATCCCGCTGGATGATCTGCTGGCCGCGCTTCACGAGCTGGTCGAAGTTGCCAACGGTCACCGTGTCATAGGCGTCGATCTTGCCGTCGAGGAGGGCCTGCATCCGGGTCTGGGTGTGGTCGTAGGTGACGAAGTTGATCGTGCCGATCTGGCCCTTGTCACCCCAGTAGTCCTTGTTGCTGGCGAGTGTGATGCTGTCCGGGTTCCAGGCGCTGAAAACGTAGGGGCCGGTTCCCACCGGGTGGAGCCCGTAGGCGGAGACAGGCTGGCCGTCGCGGGTCTGGTCCAGCTGGTCGGCGTTCCGGGACGAGAGGGCCTGGGGTGAGGAAATGGCGAAGGCAGGCAGGGTGAGGGCCTGCAGGAACCCGGTGAAGGGCTGGGTCAGGTCGATCCTGACGTTGTCCGGGGCCAGGGCGGTGCAGCTTTTGTAGATGGAGAGGGACGCCTGGTCGGCGTGGGCCTTGAAGACGCCCTTGAACGTTGTTCCCGGCGCCTGCTGCCGCAGCGTGTCGGGGAAGTTGAACCAGCGGTTGAAGTTGCTGCAGACGGCCGCGGCGTCGAAGGCGGTGCCGTCCTGGAAAGCCACCTGCTCCCGGAGCTTGAAGGTGTAGGCGCGGCCATCGTCACTGGACGCCCACTCGGTGGCCAGCAGCGGCGTGGGCGCTCCGGTGGTCTGGTCGACACCGACGAGTCCCTCCAGGACCTGGCGGGTGATCCGGTAGGACTCGGTGTCCGAAACGACGGCGGGATCCAGCCCGAGCGGCTGCGAGGCGGTGCCGAAGGTGAAGACGGCGCTGGGGGCGGCGTCGGTAGAGCCGGCCGGGGCATTAGTGGAACTGGCCGAGCCGGGGCCCGGTCCGGGGGCGCCGGTGCAGGCGGCGAGCGGGAGCATCAGGAGCACAGCACCGAATCCGGCTGCGATGCGGCGCACTGCACGCGTCCGCGGTCCGTTGGCCCGCGCTGGGCTGGCGTCGCTGGGGCGCGCGGTACGGCTGGACACTGTACGTTTGGGCACTCGGGTATCACCTCGGGGAACTGGATGGACCGCCGGCTGCGGAACAGGGCCATTGTAGTTGACCTGCCCGGACGCCCGCTGTGAGCCAGCCCGGGCCCGGACGCAGGCCCGCCGCGGCAATACGCAGGCCAAGCGGCCGGCACCCCGAAGGGGACAAAACGAAGGCCCGCACCACCGGTGCGGGCCTTCGATTCTCCCAATTGGTCCAGTGAGTCAGGCTGGAACCGCAGCAGGAGCGCTTGTTGCTGACTACTTGGGCATCAGGACGGAGTCGACCATGTAGACAGTGGCGTTGGCGGTCATGACGCCGCCGCAGACGACGTTGGCGTCGTCGACCTTGAGGGCGTCCTTGGTGCCGGTGACCGTGACGGAACCACCCTGGACCGTGGCGTGTGTGCCGACGATCTTGTCCGGGCTGATCTTGCCCGGGACAACGTGGTAGGTCAGGATCTTGCTGAGCAGGGCATCGTCCGTCTTCAGCGTTTCGATCGTGGCGGCATCGATCTTGGCGAAAGCGTCATCCGTCGGCGCGAAGACCGTGAACTCGCTGCCGTTCAGGGTGTCCACCAGGTCAACCTTGGGGTTGAGCTTGCCGGACACCGCGGCGGTCAGGGTGGTGAGGATCGGGTTGTTGGACGCCGCGACCGCTACCGGGTCGAGCGCCATTCCGGAGACGGAGCCGGCGCCGCTGGGGACCTGGGCGGCGTAGCCTGCACAGCCTGCCCCGACGAGGTTGGCGGCCGGGTCCATGGCTGCTGCCGAACTGGTGGACGGCGACGGTGCCATGCTCGATGCCATCGGCGTGGCGGCGGGAGCCGAGGAGGCGGGTGACGTGGTGGCTGCTCCGCCACAGGCCGTGAGGCTGAGCATGGCTGCAGCAGCGATTCCTGCAACGGAAAGAGTCGTGCGCTTGATGGTCTGCATTTCGATTTCTCCTTTGTTGTGCCGATCGTTGCCAGTGGCGAACTGTTTCCGCTTTGGCCCTTTTCCGACTTGTTTGGGCACCGACCCTTGGTTGGTGTCTCAATGGGTATTCGGGGGGTCCGGAGAAACGGATGGGTGCAGGATGAAGTTTCTTTTTGGGCGCATGAATTGCCGCAGATGGGGCAGGTTAACAGGGAGAGCCCCGGTCCGAAGACCGGGGCTCTCTAGTGTGCGCAAGGGGGGACTTGAACCCCCACGCCCGAAGGCACAGGAACCTAAATCCTGCGTGTCTGCCAATTCCACCACTCGCGCGGGACACCGTCATCTGTCGGGTCCTAAGACCGTCGAGGGCGGATGCCAGCCTTCATTGTACATTTCGCAGGACAGGGAACGTCCGCCCGTGCATCACGAAGAGCGGGAGTCCACCCGGAAATGAACGACAGCTAGAGGCCTGCGAGGCCTTTGCCGATCATGACGGCGCCAATGATTGCGAGCACTGCCGCCGTGATGATGTTGTAGTGCCGAATCAGCCAGGTCCGGACGGGTTCCAGTACCGCGCGCACGGGGGCGCCGATGATGAGATATGCCGTCACGGGCATGACGACGGTGGTCGTGGCGATCGCCGTATAGGTGAGCAGAAATCCTGTCCGCAGGGCCCGGGCGGGCGGCATGCCGTCCAGGGCCCGCATCCAGCCGGGCGTTTCCGTTTCGGCGCCGTCTTTAGGCCGCGAACGGAGCTTGGAGAGTGCCAGGAGGACAAGAACGACGCCAAGCACGAGGCGGACGGCTGACCCATGCGCGTGCCGCCTGCCCCCTGGGTGGCGAATTCGGACAGACCCGCCATCGCACCCACCGTCGCCAGGACCGCGAGGACCCGGCCCACGGCAAAGCCAATGCTTCTGTCCCGGCCATCCGGGGAAAGGATCTTCAGTAACACCGCGATCAGCGGGAGCGGACTGGCCGCCATACCAACAGCCTGCGGCACCAGCTCCGCGACGAGTTCAAGCGCCGTACTCTATTCCGCGACGCCAGAGGGACCCGGACCTTCCGTGAATGTATGACTGCTGAAACCCTGCACGCATCACCCACGGCGGGTGAACGAATGCGACTACACGTCGATTTTGAGGTCCCGGCGGAGTTTGGCGACATGCCCGGTGGCCCGGACGTTGTATTGCGCGACGGCGACCCGGCCGTCGGGGTCGACCACGACCGTGGACCGGATCAGGCCTTGGTAGGTCTTGCCGTAGTTTTTCTTCTCACCCCAGGCCCCGTAGGCCTCGGCGACGGTGTGGTCCGGGTCTGACAGCAGGGGGAAGCTGAGCCCTTCCGCGGCTGCGAATTTGGCGAGCTTGTCGACGGGGTCGGGGGAAATGCCCACCACCTCGTAGCCGGCCAGCTGCAGCGACGCCAGGGAATCCCGGAAATCGCAGGCCTGCTTCGTGCACCCCGGGGTGGACGCAGCCGGGTAGAAGTAGACGACGGTGCTGCGGCCGCGGAAGTCCTTAAGGGAGACGTCCTGCCTTTCCGGGTTCTGCAGCGTGAATGCCGGCGCCGTATCACCGGGGATGAGTCGTTCAGACAAGTTGTGCTCCTTCTCGGGGTGGACTCCGCTGGTCCCAGGGTGGCGAAATACCAGCCTAATGAGCGTCGGTGGCAGCGCCGAATCCCACGCTCGCTATACTCTTGGGTATGCCTGATATGGATCGCTGGCCCACTGGGCGCCTATTGTCCACGGCAGCACGCCTTGTTGAACACTCCTGGAACGAAAAATTGGGGGCCATTGGCCTGACGCATGCAGGGGTCATCGCCATGGAAGTGCTGTCCGTCAACGGACCCATGACCCAGGCACAACTTGCCCAATTGGTGCGCGTGCAGGCGCAGACCATGGGAAAGACCCTCAGCCGGCTGGAAGCCCACGGCCACATCTCCCGGCAGCGGAGCACCTCCGACCGCCGCAGCCATGTCGTGTCCCTGACAGACCGGGGCCGCGAGGCAGTTGCTGAAGCCGCGGACATGGAGCGATCCGTCCTCGCCGCCGCCTCCATCGACCCCGATGTCTTGCGGCAGGAACTCCAGGCAGTCGTCAGGGAACTGGCAACCAGGATTTCCTCAACTGACGTGAAGACGATTGTCACCGCAGGGGAACCCGGCCTGCCGGTCGAGGCCAACTAGGTAGAGGCTCCAGCCAACGCGAGACCTGCCCGGGACCCCTCACTGACTTGTGGTCCTCTGACCCAAGTAGTCGAGCCCGGGAAACAAGTACAGGCTACTGGTTTCGCGCGGGGAAGGCCGGAGGAGTATAGGCCCATGACTAGCTACGTACTTGAAGCCAGGTCCTTGGAGCATCGCTGCCAGTGCTGCGGTGAATTTGCCGATACTGTCTTCTGCCAGGACTGCAACCAACACCCGGCAGAACCTACGGCATCAGCGCAACCGGCGGCTGGATCACCCCAGCACACGGCCCGGGAACAGTCCCGACCCCGTCGCAGACACTGAGTCTGAGGTCCTCTGATCCGGGACGTCCCGTGTCCCTCGACGGACCGGACGCCGCCTGCACATAGGCTCGAGGGATGGACACACAACTGACTGCTGAACTGCAAGGGCAGACCTCGATCAACGAGCTGCTCGACGAGCCGGTCGGTGCCTCGCCGGTGCAACTGGCACTGCCCATCCACTTCCAGCAGGCTCTGGCTGTCCGGCGTGAATCCTGAGCGGTCGGGCGGGCCCCAGTGCGGGTTCCAGGATGCCCCTGTCGGGACCGGGTATATCCCCACTAGTCGCAGCCCTCGCCGCCGCCGTTTCCTCCTGAGCTAACGGCCCTGTCACCGAAGGTGTTGCCCTGGTTCGCGGAACTCCGCCTCCTGGGCGTAAGGCCGCCGAAGAGAGGCGCACCTGCGGCGTTTGGGTCCACCTCCAGCTGCAGCAAAATGCGGCTCGCCGACCGCGTCCGAGGAGCCAGGGAAGCCATCAGCGCGGTGCGTAGAATATTCATGGTTTTCCCCAAAAGCGTCCAGCATGTCCTTGCTGGCATTCGAAGCGGCATGACCTCGGCCCGTTCGGCGCCTTCATGCCGGAAAGTCCCCGGCGCTTAGCCTTGCCCCACGGACACTCCCAGGAGCGGAGTCGCTGCCGGGCCGGATTGCCCCTCGTTTGTGTTCTACAGCACGGAAGGTCGAAGCGAACTTCGTCCGTGAGAACACTGAAGTGACCCGGCCTGAGCTTACGATGAGGTCGTTACGTCACTCTAAAGTCGTTAAGTCACTCTAAAGTCAATGGCGTCACTCTAGAGCCATTACGTCACTCTAATTCCATGGGGGAACCTCTTGAGCTATCCGCAATACTCGCCGCCGCAGACGCCGCAGCAGACGCAGCCGCAAACCTGGCAGAGCGGGGAACCGCCCCTTTGGGCCCCGTATTACGGTGCGCCATTCCCGGCTGCCGCCAAGCGCTTCTTCGCGAAGTACGCTACTTTCTCCGGGCGGGCCAGCAGGAGCGAATACTGGTGGTGGGCGCTGGTTTCCTTCATCGTGTCAATGGTGCTGAACGGCATCATGCTGGTGGGTGGGTCTGCCGGCGCGACAATCGGTCGCGATGGCACCAGCGTTCCGGGCCCCGGCATGGCCATCGGGCTTATCCTGGCCGTTGTCTGGTTCGCGGCGGTCATCGTCCCGTCCCTGGCCTTGACGGTCAGGCGGCTCCACGATGCGAACCTCAGCGGCTGGATGTACCTGCTCGTGCTGGTCCCGTTCGTTGGCGGCATCATCTTGCTCGTCTTCACTGTCTTGGAGCCGAAGCCGGAGGGCCAGCGGTTTGACCAGCCCGGTATGTAAGGCGGCACGCCGAGATAAGCACTGAACCGGCACGAACCACCAATGAGAAGGCCCCGCTGTCAGTAACGGCGGGGCCTTCGCATCTCTGCGCGAGCCCCGTCGGCAGGACCAGCCAGACTGGACCGATGGCTGCTGAGAGGGTAGATTATCGACAGTCGTTAATAACGACTATCGATAAACACTGGAGGAATGATGAAGCTGACGAACGCTGTCATCCGGCCACAGAGCGGCCGGAAGAAGTTCGTTTCCAAAGCGGACGCCGTCGCGCTCATGATCGCCTCCGGGGCCGCGGCTGCCGCCACGACTGTGATGACTGTTTCCGGCCTTATCGGCTACACCCGGGGGCCTGTAACCCTGACACTTCCCGTAGCCACAACACAGCACACCGCCACGGGCCTCATGCCCGGGATAACCGGACACTTCACTGCCGTGGACGCAACCCTCCCGGCGCTGCCACCCGGACCTGGAGCACTCCTGGCCTGGGCCGCCACTCTGAACCAGGTCGGCTTCCTGGCCGTCCTGGCACTCGTGTTCCTGCTGGCTCACCGGCTGCGGAGCGAGAACCTGTTCACGCCCGGATCCGCATGGATCGTCGGTGCCTGCGGCGCCGTCCTCGCCTCGTTTGGGACCGTAGGACAGATACTTGACGCCATTGCACGCGGCAGGCTGGCAGAGATTATCGGCGCCAACGCGCGCACCCCGGGGGAGTCCCATAGCTTCTCGGCCGACTTCAATATCGCCCCGTTAGCGCTGGGGTTAGTCCTGATGCTTGTCGCCGGCGTCTTCCAGTACGGCCGGCGTCTTCAAAAAGACACGGAAGGCCTGGTCTGATGCCGGCGGACGATTCCTCCGACATTCACTGCCGCCTCGATGAACTCCTGGAGGCGCGTGGCCTGACCCTGACGGAACTAAGCAAGCAGGTCGGGGTGAGTCTGGTGAACCTGTCCGTGCTCAAGAACGACCGGGCGAAGGCGATCAGGTTCTCCACGCTGACGGCGGTCTGCGCGGCGCTGGATTGCCAGGTCGGAGACCTGCTGGTGACCGCGCGTATTCCGGCGTGATGGCATCCAGCGGCGCCAATCCAAGTGCATTGGCGCGGATCGTCTGAGGGACGGCTGCGGAGTCGTCGGCCTCACTGGACGGTGATTACGATTCCGGCGACGGCCCCGGTCCAGGCGCCGGTCGGCTCGCGGCGGGTCACGTGGGCGCCAACGTACCCCTTCTGCAGTTGGACGATCTGCGTGTGGGCTCCCGAGCAATCGACTTCGAGCACAGTGTGCTCGGTTCCGCTCTTGGTGTCTTGGGTCAGGAATATCTGGGTTTGAGGCGTGCCCACGCACGCCGCGGTGACGGTGTGAGGCCCGGCCGTCATCACGGCTGCCGTTTTGCGGAAGCCGACCCCAGGACCGTCAGCCGGGCCGGCGTCGGTCAAGAGCACGGACCCGGGTGCCTCCGCCAGGCGCTGGTGCAGCTCGGCGTAGTTGCGCGCTTCCACCCCCAGAACTCCAGGGTCCTTCGCAGGGGCGGTGGATGCAGATCGGCGGCCTTGCCCGGCCGCCGCTGGTTGCGGGTCGCCGTCGCCATCGTAGGCGCAGGCGGCCGGGCCGCCGGCCAGCAGGATGACAACAATGAGTGCCGCCGCACGGCGGACTGTTCGTGTTCCCCCGGGACCAGACATGGGCCGAGTCTACGTTCCGTTAAACAGAGCCCGAAACCCCAGCCGGCAATCCGGACAAAACCGATTGATTCCTCGAAGCAACCCCCGGCGGACATCTTGCCATGATTCCTCGGGGTACATTTCCATATTTGAGTTTCTCGTCTGTCTTTCCTCGCGGAGAAAGGGCTGTCATGGACTCTGCGGCTTGCCTCCCGGGTGTCAGCGGCACAGCACCCAGAATCCCGTTTCCCCTGAACGCGCAGCCGCCTGGCAACTCCGCTTTGGCTGGTGCGCCGGCTCTGGACGTTGCCAACGGCGCGGCGTGCGGTTCCAGTATCAGGACAAAAGCGCCGCAACTCAACGAATGTCGGCACCGTTTTTTGCCGACCGAGTACACCGTTGAAGAACGGCTCGTAGTTCCCGAGTAGGCCGCCCCGAAGACCCAAGTAGAGGTATGGGAGTCTCGCGCCGGAGGGATCCAACAACCAAGTGTTTGCCACTCGTGACACAACTTTGGGTGAACTTTAGGCTCAAGGCAAAGCCACCGTTAGTGGTCGCTGGGGTTCGGGGGCAAATAATTTCGACGGACGTCTTTGAATTCGTCCGCCAGGTTCTCATTCGCTAAGGGCCACGCCTTTGGCGTCCTAAATTTCATGAAGTGGTGAGGCTTTTGTCTATTTCAAATCTGGTCCCGAATTCGTCGTCCGAGCGAGTTTCCGCCTCACCGAGGGCTTCGGTGAGCGTGGTTATTCCGACGCTTAATGAGGAAATGAATTTGCCC
>NZ_JBVAYX010000027.1:0-44783 GCF_055412825.1 Pseudarthrobacter linnaei | reverse complement strand
GGTTCTCACTGACCATCGCACGATGGCTCACTACGTCACCGGAGCAACGCGCAACTGCGGAGATCTACACCACTCCACGGGACGTAACCGCTGAGTCCATGTCGGACACCCGGTAATCGACGCTTACGGACAAACCGGCGTCCTCCCGGTTCCGGGCGTAGTTGGGAGCGCGCTTCCAAGAAGCACCGGTTCAAACCAAATCGCTGTGAGGGGTCATCGCTGGAGTCCGCCCAAACCGCCGCCGCGATGACGCCTGCGGTGGCAGCGAACACTCCGCCGATCAGCCGGGTACGGCCAGCGACCCGGTCAGCGTTTCGATGTCGCGATCGACAGAATTACCGGTTTCTAGGGGTCGACGCAACAGATGCGTGTTTTTCGGGTTGCTTTCCCGGTGCTTTGAGGCTATCGCAAGGCGGCGGAACTCGGCAGTGGTTCTGTGTAGCAGGTACTTGTGAATGTGTCAGCTCAGACGCGGAGCGCAGCCCAGTGACGGCAGTTTAGGTCGGATGCAGCATGGTTTTCCCAGCCGGATATTTTGAACCGTACTGACCGGTCTGTCTGGTTTGCATGTAGTGTCTGCTGGTGATGGAACACTCTCAAAGCTCCTTAGCTGACCCAATTGGCACCCCTGCCCCTTCACGTCCGTCCCGCGTTGGCGCGCGGGAGCGCATATTGGCTGCCTCCTACGAGTTATTCGCACAGCGTGGCATTCGCGATGTCGGCGTAGCTGAGCTGATTTCGCGCGCTGGGGTTGCCAAGGCCACGTTCTACGGACACTTCACCTCCAAGGATGAGTTGGTCCTGGCCTTCCTGGAACACTGCCATCAGGACCTTACTGTCGAGCAGATCATCGCTGAATGCAGGAAAAGATCCGACGACCCAACAGCCCAGTTGCTGGCGATTTTCGATGTTCTGGACGGGTGGTTTCGCCGGGATGACTTCCAGGCCTGCGCCTTCGTGAGCACCATGCTGGAAATGGGCCCCACCCATCCCTTAGGAGAGGCATCCGTCAGCTATCTGGCCCAGGTAAGGGCCTTCATGCGAACTCTCGCCCAGGAGGCGGGTCTCGATCAGCCGGACGTTTTTGCGCGGTCCTGCCACATCCTGACGAAGGGCTCCATTATCTCAGCGGTCGAAGGAGACAGACAGGCAGCCGTTTGGGCCAAGCGGATGGCCGTTTCCCTCATCTCCAGCCACGGGGGCGTCGCCGCTCAGGCCGGTAGCGGGCTGGCGAAGGCCAGCAACCGAATCCACAACAACCCCACCTGACACACGCTCGGCCGGCGCCCGCGCCGGAAAGTAGTTGATTCGCCTCCGCCTTGTTTCTCCGCCGGACGATGATCCGGCAGTTCCGCTTGGCGTCCTTATCCAGGGCGCCGAGTTTTGAAGCCGCTGTAGCCGAACGGCGGACCACCGCCTCTTGTTGAGAAGAGCCATCATGGCCTATGCAGAGTTCGACCAGTTCCTTCAGGAAGCCACATATTGTGAACAGGAGTCAGACTCGACTCTTGACGGGGACTCCTTGTTTGGCCTCTACACCAGCTGGTGCAGCGTGTCCCACAACTCCACTCGGACGGAGCACACCTTCTGGGCCGCGATGAGGCATCGCGTCGGTCCCGGACAGTGCCTGCGCATGAAGGGACCGGCGGCTGCAGACTACATCCTGACCAGCTACCGGGCCGTGGTGTGAACCCCGCCATGACCACAGCGTCAAGCAGTTACATACCCCGGAACGCGCATCAGCCACGGGGAAATCGCCCCTGGTGCCCAGTGTGTGACACCGACCTGCACCTCGAGGTTGATTCGCCGACCGTTCCGGGTCGGCAGGCAGGCACTCTCGCGGTGGCCGTCCGCTGTTCCAATTGCCGCGGATCCCGGGTCCTGGACACCACAGCAGAGCATCTGGCCGCCCTCTCCGCGCAGCCAACCCGAGGTTGTCGGTTCCCAGATCTGAAGGCGCCATGACCCGTTTAGCTGACCAGAATGTTCCACCTCCGATCGACCAGGCCCGGGACTTTCTGGCCGGTCTGCTGCTGCGCACAGCACAGGGCGATCATCAGGCATTCCGTGAGTTCTACCTCCGCACATCCCGCCAGGTCACAGGAGTGGTCCAGCGCGTCATCATTGACCGGGAGCTCAGCGCGGAAGTGGTCCAGGAAATATACATCGTCGTCTGGCAGGACGCAGCAAAATACCAGCCGAACACTGGCACTCCGACGGCCTGGCTGATGACCATCGCCCACCGACGGGCAGTCGACAAAGTCCGGGCAAACCAAAGTAGCCGCACCCGTGACCATCGATGGGCTGCGACCGCGCCAAACGCCTACGACGGCGTCCTCGATGCCGTGGCAGACAAGATGGACGCCCGGACCCTCATCGCCTCGTTGTCATGCCTATCGGCTCTGCAGCGCGAATCCATTGTCCTTGCCTATTTCGGTTCGTTGACCTACCGGGAGATCTCCGTAAAACTCTGCGTACCGCTGCCCACGGTCAAATCCAGAATCAGGGACGGCCTCCAAAGGCTCAGGACCCAACTCAAAGCTGTATAGCCAAGCGCCACCTGGAACGGCTAAGCCCCTGGATAATCTGGCCCGCCAGCAGCGCCCTGACGAACGATATCTTTAGTCCGTCGCAGTCCATGCCCTGATGGCGCCGCGCATGCGGTGTGCCCTGCCGTCCCCGCGACGCCAGCCGGGCCCGTTCGGATCCCTGAGGACTGAAAGCCGATTGTTTAACGAACTTGCTCGGCCACTCGGCGGGGCTCCACCCTACGGCCAAACTGGGCCGTCCGTATCCGACGCCGGGGAGCGCGCAGCGTCGAGTTCTCCCGTAATCGGCCCGTCCATACCCAGCCGCCACTCGGCTGTAAGAGAATGCGTGGAACTAGTTCGTGCTACTCCTGGACGTCGACGTCGAAATCCGGCGGGTCAGGGCTAGAAGATGTTGTGTTGTGCGGTACCGCCCTTGGAACAAGCCGATCAGCATCGCCCCGGCTGGTGCCCCGCGAACTCAAGCTGGTCGTATCGGCTGGTGCGGCCAGGGACGAAGCCAAGGATGCCGGCAGGGAGGTCCTGTGCCGACGGCGAGTGTTGCTATCTCTTAACGAGCCACTGCGTCCTGCCGTTTTCTGCAGCCTGGGCACGAGGGCCGGAACAGCTTGCTCCTGTCGTTCGGATCCGGCCCAGTAGCGGATGGCACTGACTGCGACACGCCTCACCAAATACTGTTTCCGTCGCCGCGGCTGCCGCGCCCGGACATGTCAATGGTCCGCCCCACACGGCAGGGCGGACCATCGGAGTCATGTTGTACGCACCCATTGCACGCATCGGCACGGACACCTGTGCTGGATCAGGGCCCGAGGGGTGTGCTAGTGGCGTTCGAGGACTCCGCATACTGCCGGGTCGGTGGCCTCTGCCGGGAGGTCCGGGTTCAGCTCGCTGGCGCCTTCCGGGTTGCTGAAGTTGTACGTGCCGTTTTCGTCGTAGTCCAATCCGTGAATGACTAGGACGCCCTCACCGTCGCGGATGGCCTCGGCGATCTGCTTGGCGGTGCCCGTACCGCCGGTACCGGGGTAACCCGTACCCCCCACGTCGGTGAACGCGATGTTATTGCGGCTGTAGTTGTAGCGGCCATCCTTCGAAACCGGAAAACGCGTGACGTCAAGGAAGCTCGCTGGCGTGGTGTCGCCGCTCGTGTTCAGGGACACGACGACCGGCCCGTAAGCGGGAACGCCCTCCACGGTGTTCAAGCGCCCGTCGTTATTGGTATCCAGTTCGAGCGTGGGGCACTCGTTCAGAGCCTGCTCGCCGTAGTGGATGTGCTGGGCGTGGGGGGCATCAGGGGTCAGACCCTTGGCGTGCACCTCGATGTGCTTGATCGTTTCACCGCGAACGACGGCGGTCGCCGTGCCTGAGGCTCCGGAGCCATTGAGCTGTTTCAGCTTGGCGGTCAGGGTGACGGTTTTCTCTTCGGATTTGGAATCATGGGCCTGGGCGGGCACCACTGTCAGGGTGGTGGCAGCGATTAAAGCAACGGCTGAGGCCCCAAGGGCCACTACAGATGTTCGATTCACAATGCACTCCTCGATCAGGCCAGTGAGGAAATCCCGCTGGCCTATTGTGATTCGGAACACATGGTGCTTCGGATTGGCCTGAGCAATAACGCGACTCAACTAACAGCCCGGGCACTTCATCCGCTGCGGCTCCGGCAGAAATTTTGATCAAGGGCTTCCAATACCAGGGTGCGGAATCCGTAAGCCCCGGAGCGACAGTCAGTGTCACCAACGAAGACATCGAAGCGCACACCATCACCGCGGACACCGGGAACGCGTTCGACGCCATCATCAGAGTCAGCACCGGCACCTTCACCGCCCCAACAGAACCAGGAACCTACACGTACCACTGCATCTTCCGCGGCAACATGAAAGGCACCCTCACCGTGAAATAACACTGGAGTGTTTTGCCTGTCGCATGGCCCGAGCTGTCTCACCTAGCGAGCAGGGCCCAATCTCTGACGTATGTTGCCGAAAGCGTGCCGACTCCAACCGACCAGAATAGTGCGCTAGCCGAGCCGGCAGTGCGCACAGCTCGTTGCAAGCCTGTTCGCATCGGCGGCGGGCACGGCGGAGACGATGCACTGGCATGCATGCGGTATGTCGTATGCTGTGCCATAAGCCTCTCTCGCATTGCATCCGTAACGATTACAACGAGACGACTTTGACGCACCGCAGGCCCCGGTGGAGCTTGCGGAACCGGGGCTAGACGGGGTGGAGCGGACGCCTAGAATCCGGAAAAATCTCAATGATGTTGTCAACGGATGGTGGCGCGCCGCTGGGGTGTCCCGGCCGTTGGTGGCCGGGGCACCTGAGCGCTTCTAGTCAGTCCATCCGGGGTAGGGTTTCCGGTCCTGGTCGGGCAGTTCGGCGGCTGTGGTGGGGAGGTTGTCAGGTCCGTCGGACTGGCCGGAGGCCCAGTGGAAGAACACCTCGGCGGTAATCGCTTCAAAGCACGCGTCCTAGGACCGGAACCAGTAGGTCGCGGTGTCACCCTCGACGTAGGTGCCGTAGCCGAACAGTTCCCCGGTCCTGTCGCGGGTGCGGGTGACGGCGAAGATGATGTAGGGCCAGGATCCGGCGTCCCAGCCCTCACTGCCCCAGTTCGGCAGCACGGACCATGCGGTGCCCTCGAGGGTGTCTGGGCTGCTGCGGGGATTTCGGGCAGCGGATTGAGTGGTTTCTTCTACGCTGCCAAGGCTGGCTGTTGATAACCGGCTCTTCGTGGTTCGTGGGGAATTGAGTTCGTGTCGTTGAAGACAAGAGGGCCCGTGGCCCTGCTGGGATGAGTGTGTCTAAGCATTCAACCTGGAACAGGACCACGAGCCTTGAACGAGCCTACCGGGGTCGCAGCCGACGCTGCCACCATCCTTTTCAACCTGCCCGACTACCGCGTCGTCTCCACCACCGACGCTGCCGGCCGTCGGCAGGTCATCGTCGAAACCAGCCAGCCGCCGGGCTGCCCGAGCTGCGGTGTGATTTCCTCCCGGCGTAAGGGGCTCTTCAAGGTTCGTGGGGAAATGGATTCCCGGATGAGTGTCATGCCGCCGTCCGGGCGGCACTTCTCATGAGAATAACCGATTTGTAGTTGCCGGCGTTTCGGTAGCCGCGTGCGGTGCGTTTGATGTGCTTGATGCCGGTGTTGTTGGCTTCGACCTTGCCGGTGGTGGCGCCGGTGACGATGAGGACTTCGATCTCGTTCCACCAGCGGCAGATCGTGCGGTAGAGCTTGTTTGTCTCGGGCCGTCCGGCTTCCTCGACCAAAACCTTCAGGTCCTCTTTCGCGGCCGCAGCGCCGGCCAGGGAGTTCGAGCGCAGCAGCACCCTGAGCTGCTCCTTGACCTTCCACACGGCTTGGAGCTTGCCGGTCGGGTCGTCGGCGGCGAAGACCTCAGCCAGCCGGTGAGCTGCCTTCTCGGAGAGCGCGTCGCCAGCCCGCAGGAGCAGCATCCGATGGGCCCAGGCCTTGTCGACGCCGCGGCCGCGGCGGCCCTTGACCTGCTGGGACAGGTTCTGTCTGGCCTCGGTCATGGCCTGGTTGCCGAGGGAGACCAGATGGAAATGGTCGACCGCGACAGCGGTGCGCGGAAGCCACATCCTCAACGCTTTGCGGAACGCAGCCGACGGGTCGATCGCGACGACCTGCACCCCCAGACGCCACTGAAGCGGCCGGGCGAAGAGCCAGTCGCCGACGCCCTTGTGGTCCCGGCCGTCGACCACGCCCAGTACCTGCCCGGTGTCCAGGTCCACGATGGTCGTCATCCACGGTTCGTGCCGGATCCAAGATGCCGAGTCAGGGTCCCGGAAGTACCGCACGGACCGGAACCGGTGTTCATCGATGCCCAGCATCCGCGGGCTGAGCTCATCCACGTCCGGCAGGGTGAGGAGGCAGGCTTCGGTCAACGCGGCACGGACCATCCACCAAGACACCGCGAACGCGGCGGCAGTCTCGGACACGGCCCGGCCGGAGCTGATGACCGCGTCAACGACGTGGTCCCGGAGCCGCCCGGTGGAGCGGGCACGGCGCGGAACCTGGGCGGTGGATTCGAAAAACGAGAGCCGGGCACACTTGGGCTCCTCGCAGTACCAGCGGTACTTGGACCAGAGGACCTCCACGGCGCCGGCGACCGGGATGTCCCGGATCCGCTGGAAGCGACGTTCCTTCCGCCGCGTCGCGACGACACCGCAGCTGGGGCAGCCCGGCGGCTGGTCCGTTTCAACGATGATCTGGCGCCGGCCGTCCTCCAGCACGGCTGCCGAGATGACGGTGTAGTCGGGCAGGTTGAAGATGCTGGTGGCAGCGGCGGCCGCTACCCCGGTAGGCTCAATCAAGGCTCGTGGTCCTGTTCCTGGTTGAATGCTAGACACACTCATCCCAGCAGGGCCACGGGCCCTTTTTTTAGCTACGACACGAAATCATTTCCCCACGAACCTTGAAGAGCCCGCTAACCAAGCTAATCTGCGAAGGGCTGCTAATGGGCACTACCTCATGGAGGATCTCTCCGGCCGGGGCCCTATACCGGCCAACACGTACGAGCGAATCTGACCTAATCCATCATCTTGAGTTCGGCTCCGATCGTCCGATCGTAACTGCTCTGACGTCGAACACGTCCTGCTGCCGCTGCGGACATACTAACGAAAGCTTCAGGGTTTCGGATAATTTCCGCGATACCGGCCGCCATTCCCACGGTATCTTCACCTACTGCAAGAACTCCGCAGGACGGATCAACGAATTCCGGAATTGCTGTTACTGCGGTTGTCACAGGAACGAGCCCAGAGGACATTGCTTCGTCTCTGGAAACACCTTGGGAATCCATTCGCGTAGGAGTAATAAACAGACCATAATCCTTATGAATTGCAGAAATCTCGGATCGCGATAGGAAGCGCCGCTCGATAATCACATTCTCGAAAAGACGCAGCGGTTCCAGAGTCTGATCAAACAATACGCCATCGCCAATAATTCTGATATCCAGTTTATGGAAGAAATCCTCTTTGCTCAGTAAGAGAATCGACCCCACTGTCATGTCATTTGCATATTTACGAGATGCGAAGGGGCGAATACTTAGGATTTTGAATCGATATTCGGGGGGTTTTTCTATATAGTTAAACAACTCGGTGTCAATGTAATTGTGCACAATCGAGTAGCGACTTGAAGGGAGGATGATTCCGACATCCTCCATGACTTCTTCGGCGAAATATTGTGAAACAAAGACGAAATGCACATTGGGATGGACATCAACAAAAACCTTTCTCCACAGCTCCATTCGAATGTCACTAGAAGCCTTGGCAGCTGAACGCTCAGCCTCATTGGAGTAGTTGAAGTCCCTCCGGAACCACGGTTGGACCTCGGCTCCATGGATCCAGATTGTCACACGCCCTGACCTGGCATAGTCGGAAACAACGGGCCACATCTGTTCGTCCAAGAAGTGCACGAGGACGTGATCAAGGTTGTGCTGTTCCAGAAAACGCTTCAAATCAGCGGCGCCTCCAACGTGCACATCAACGCCTTCGAACTCGTAAGAATGAGGGGTTGCCCTGGGGTTGAGGCAGAAGACCTCGCAATCGACGCCGGCGTCTTCGTACCCCTTGACCCTGCTGTGGATGAAACCGTTGCGGTACAGGGCGGACGACGAAGGATAGACGTTGGTCAGAATCAACTTCTTGGGCCGAATCAGCTGCGGCGCGGTATGCGCCGGCACCTCGACTCCTTCTAGCGCAATCCCTCGAAGAGTACAAATGCCGCTGCCTTGGGCGCGCAAACCGAAGAGAACGCTGGAAGCCTCTTCCGGTACTGCAACTTCGTGATTTTGACCTGGGTTAAGGACAACGTGGTTCAGGCGATTCGCTGCCCGGTCAAAGAAGACAACGACGACAGACAATTTCAGCCCGGCGGACGCGATCGGATGAATCGTCAGCTTGCCACCGTCAATGTGAAGTAGGTCGCGGGGTATCCGTTCCCCGGCATAGACATACGTGTGCTTGGATGCCTGCAAATCAGATCGGATCTGGAGACCATCAATATGAGCATCTATATGCAGACGTTCGCTCCTAGATCTCCGGTTGAACAGGTTTGCCAACTGGTCCCCCTGTAGCCCCTTAGTCAACAACGCACTTTCGAGCGCCGGAACTATCGCCTCCGCAGCGAGTTGGATCGATTTCATCGACCTACCCGCGTCGACATGGGATCCGCCGTCAAAGACTGCTTCATCCGTGGGACATTCTCGCCCGTAATTGAACCTGTCGATGACTAGAACCTTGTCCCCCGCAAACACTGCACTGTCGCAGTCCCTCAGCCACACCATCAAGCTGATCTTGCCCAGCGCCTCTGGCCTGCAAACGCCGGACCTGATCGGAGTTGACGTCGTCCAAATGTATTCGAGAGTTCGGTCATGAGCGACTTCGTCAGGCTGTTCCGACTTGCCCACGACTTCGGCATCGCTATAGAGAAGGGCCAACGCCAGATCGGCGATGTAGTCGGGACCGTAAGCATCCTGTGTGCTGAGAAAAGCGACCGCATCTTCGGTCAACTCATGCCCGAACATGGAGTCGGCGTCCGATTCCCTAAGGATCTCCACGCCCTGGTTGGCGCCTATCCCCCGCGTGTCAACGTCAGATCCCACAACTAGCGTCAGGCGCGTGTTGGTCCACGACTGGTTCTGAAACACCTTTAGGAGTTGTTCCATCGTCTCGTTGTCGTCCGCGTGGCCGACAATTCGTACCCATGGGAGCTGTCGTTTCACCGAGCCGCCCCAAATCTTCTCAGCCACATATTCCAAGCGGTTAGCCGTTGTGTGTTCCAACAACACTTTCCTGAGCGCCAACAGGCGCTTGTATGCGGCCTGGACCGAGGTCTTTGCTGCATCAGCTGGGTCCAGCAGTGACCTGACTTGCCGCTGAATCTCGTTGGCATCATCGCTAGAAACAACCAGATCTCCGAACATAAGCCTGAGCCCGCGCGAGTAGTTGCTAACCACATGAGTGTTTGAAACCATAAGATCGAGGGCTCGCCTCGCGTACATGGTTTGCGATTGCTTTACAGAGTTCAGGTTGATCCCAAATTCAAAGCCTTTGTAGGACTTTTCTACCTCAGAAAAAGGCAAATTTCCTTGAATAAGGGGGCTATATTTTTCAGGAAAAATGAAGGCTGCGTCGGTTCCCCCGAACCGCCTGTCGAATATTACGGTGTCACCGATTGCACTGGTCGCGTCAATAATTGATTCGAAGTTTTGCTGACGCTCGGGATAGCGGGCGTAATACGTTCCCGCAAAGCTGAACCCTGGAAGCCTTGGAAGCGTCTGTACAGGATTGTGTAGTTTTGGTTCACCAAAAAATGGAAGTATGAAAACACTGTCACGGCCAAACTTGCTCTTATAATTTTCGACGCTGTCGAAGTCCGTCGTAAATACGAAATCAAAAATCGATGCGCTACTAACGAAGGAATTGAAGTGGACGGGATCTTCCTTGTTCCAGAACACTGTGGGTATGGAACGGGCCTTACACCAGGAAACGAGTTCAATGAGTTCGGGAGACAGATGGTTGATTTTCCCCCGCCACGCCCCTCCGTTACCTTCCCATGCGGATTCAACCAAAAGCAGATTCGGCGATGCCGCTACGATATCTGATTCCCAGTTCTCCACCGATAGCGGAAAGAGGCTGCATGCTTTGGTGAAGGCGTGCGTTGTGAACTCGTCCATGATTGCGGCGACGCGGAGGCCGGAAACGTCCTGGGTTTCGGGCCTCCTCCATGAGGTGGCTTCAGACTTCACATCACCCTTGGAACCGTCGTTCTGCGACTTGTGGGCCAGATCGAGCCGATCGCGCATGACAGTCAGTGACCCCAGAAGCGCGTCTCTGTCAGCGCGGAGGGAAGAGAGAGATTGTTTCTGGCCTAGCGCAGTCTGCTCCAAGAGATCTTCAAGTTCTTCGAGTCGTACCTCAAGGTTGTCTTTATCCTGCTGAAGATTTCGTATATCCATTAGCAGTATGGAATTTCGTTCGGACGCTGCGATCTCCGAGTATGCGTAGTCGAGGCCATGTTCTGCTTGGCTCATTTTTCCGTTTCCCCAGTATTCTTCTTTGTTTCTGAAAAGATCATTCTAGGCAGGCGCCAGGTCAGAGCAAACGCAGACCACGGACTCTTAAGCGAAGATGTGATAAGCCTGCCAATTCGCATAGAGCTTGACTCCTGCAGGCTCTGGATTCTCGAACGCTCCTGGGCCAGGACCGTCAATGCGGTATCCAGGCGTCTGGCTTTGTCGCGTCCAAACGCTTCCTTCTTAACCATGGTCTTGCTGTAAGAAACAATTTCCTTTTTCATCCGGCCAGATTCCAAACTAAGTTCTTGCTCAATCCCCTCCAGTTCGGCGACCTTCAGCAACAGCCCGGTATTGAGCGCGGAATATTCCTCCTGCTGTTGCTCAAAAGTCACTTTTTCCGTCAGTAAGCTGGCCTCAAGATCCGTAATGATCCGCCGGAAATGGTCTTGCTCGGCAGAGTTGACTACGAGTTGAATGCCTAAGCGTTTTTCTACGTCGTCACGGAAAGCGTCGAAGGAGTCTTTGAGTCTTGAGTTGTCAGTCCGAACCTGCGCCAGTTCCTTGCGGGCCTTCGTTTCTCTGTACCTGGAGAGCTCGAGCTGCGCTAGGAGCGCCTGTTCTGCCCCCGATGGTCGTGGCGCGGAATCCTCTGCGGAGATTTGGCCGCCACCCATAAGGAGGGTTCGTCCTTGGTCAACCGAATCGAAGTTGATGTCGTTCTTCATATATTCCTTTTCAGCTTGTTCGCCGGTTGCCACTAGAGCCGAAGACAGCGTCGCGCCAGAGACCCAGCCAGTTGACAGGAGCGTCCATATTACAAGGGGTTGATGACTCTATACAGGTTATCGGAAACCACATGCAGCGCAGACACCGCCGTGTCGGTCCCGAGAGCGTCTCTTGCAGGGCAGATGGATGCTGGTGCCACTACAACCGGGCTCGGCTTTGAGTCATCGAGCCGCCTCGACAGCCCTGTTGAAGGACGCCAGCCGGCTGACCTCAAGCTCCACCGGTTCGACCACAAAATCCTCCGCCACAGCCGCGACCGCCGCCTTGAGCTGCTTCCGGGCCGCCGCGCCCCGTGCCCGGCCAGCGGCTCCCGCGATGACCTTCGCCAGTATGGCCAGGACGATCCCAAGCAGTGCGCCGCCGGCGATCATCACGGTGGGCACCGGCCACCCCTGCACGGCCGGCACGTCCGGCACGGGGAGCTGGAGATAACCCAGCGCGGCCAGCACCCCGAGCCAGGCGAAACCGCCCAGGGCCGTGAGCAGCGCCAGCCACTGCACGGTGTTGAACGGCGTCCACCACCAGGCCTTATCCGCGGCCTTCAAATCCGTGGATGCGATGGCCTGGTCCAGCGCATCGGGCAGCTGCTCGCGGCCCTCCCGGGCGGCGCCGCGGATGACGGCCTGCCAGGGGCCGGGAGCGCCGTCGGATGCTGCATCGGCAAATCCCCGGACGGCAGCATCCGTGCGGGCCCGCTCCGGGGCCCCGGCAGGCGGGAGCGAGGTGCGGTTCAGTTCGGGCCGGGTTCCGTCCCGGCGCAGGTTGAGCCGGCGCAGCGGGTCGGGCCGGAAGCGGACCAGCCAGCGGGTGACGGGCCACCCGGTGCGGCGGGTCGACTCCAGCTGGTACGACCGGACGACGGCCTCCGCCACGAGCGGGACGTTGGCCGCGACCGCCAGTTCCTCGGCCAGGCGGGCCTTCGACCCCGCCGTGACCCCGGCCGCCTCCCCTGCTCCGGACGCCTCGGCGAGCCGGGCGCAGGCCTGCGTGACATCGGCGCCGAGGCGCTGGGACTGGGCCTGCCGCTGCGTGGCCACCTGGCGGATGGCGGCCCGGACCTTGTCCAGGCCGGTTCCCACGACGGCGGAGGCGCCAAGGACCTGCACCTCGCCCAGCCCGTCCCGCGCCAGGATGCCTTTCAGTGACTCCAGAACCGGGGGAACGTCCCGCTCCGGGAGCCGGTCGATCTGGTTCAGCACCACCAGGGTGACGGCGCCGTGGGAGGCCAGCGGGGCCAGGAACTCGTTGTGCACTGCGGCGTCGGCGTACTTTTGCGGATCGAGCACCCAGACGAGGACGTCGACGAGTCCCACCATCCGCTCCACGATCTCGCGGTTGGCGGCACGGGTGGAGTCAAAGTCGGGAAGATCCAGCAGGATCAGGCCCGTGCTGTCGTCGGCGAAACCGGGTACCGGGTTGGCGTGGTGCCGGTTGCGCACGTCCAACCAGTCCATCAGCTCGTCGCTGCCCGCGGCGCCCCAGATGCCGGCGAGCGGCTCGGAGGTCGTTGGCCGGCGGGCGGCCGCTGTCGCGATGTCCTCGCCGCTGACGGCGTTGAACAGGGACGACTTTCCGCTGCCGGTGGCCCCGAAGAATCCGACCACCGTGTGGTCCCCGGACAGGGAGCGCCGGGAACTGGCGCGGTCCAGCACCTGCAGCACGCCGTCCAGGACGTCGTCCGGAAGCGCCCCGTTGGCCAGTTCGCGGGCCTCGTTCAGGGCCTCAAGCCGGCGGTCCAGCCGGGAGGCCTCCGCAGCGGCCCCATGGCGGCTCATGCGGCGGCCGCCAGGCGGCGCAGCGCCGCGGCATGGCCGGAGAGCACCGCCGGGGCGACCTCGCCGGTGACTTCGAGCCGGGCCAGGAATCGCTGCTGTTCGTCCTGGAGCAGGCTCTGGCAGCGGGTGTGGAGGTCCTCGCGGGCCGTCTTGGCGAGCCGGCGCACGGCGTCCTCGCCGAATACCGCTTCCAGCAGCCGCTGCCCGGCTACAGCGGTTCCGCCGGCCACGCCGACCTCCAGCCCGGTGAGTCCGGCCGTCATGGAGAACACCACGATCATCAGGGCGGCACCGAGGCCGTTGATGCCAAAGGACAGCCAGCGGGCCTGGGTCCGCTTGCCCTGGCCCTCGGTGCGGATCAGCTCCATGAGGCTCCCCTGCCAGGCCCGGATTTCGGCGGCGGCCTTCTCTGCGAAGCCGTCGGAGGTTCCGGAGAGGTCGTCGCTGCCCAGCAGTTGGCGGCCGGCCGGGTCGGAGCGCCAGCGGCCGTCCGTATCCTCGGCGGCGTTGGCGGCCTCGTCGAGGATGACGGCCTGCAGGCCGGTTTCGATCGCCGTCTCCACCCGTACCGCCGGTGCCGGTTCGCCGCGGAAGAAGGCGCCGACCCGGTCGCGGAAGCGGCCAACGTTCTGCTCCACGGCCCGGAAGAACTCGCCGGTTCCGACAAAGTCCTGCCAGCGGGCCAGGACCTCTCCCCGCAGCAGGGCGCCGTCCCGGGTGGCCTCCAGGATTCTGGCCACGGCGTCCCGGTAGGCGTCCCGGGCGTCCCCGGCGAGGACGTCGGCGGCGTGTTCCTGGTCACCGGCGGCCTTCGCCACCGTCTCGACGCGGCTCCCCAGGGCCTTGACGGTCCCGTTGAGCGTCCGGCGGGCGATGTCGGCGCGCCCCGCGGCGTCCGCGGCGAGCTCCTGCAGCCACAGCCGCAGCGGGTCCACAGCGGCGGGCGGGAGCATCCCCATCCCGTCCAGGGCGGTCTCGGGAACGACGAACAGGCGGGACCCGCCCAGGCCCTCCCTGTTGAGCATCGACTGCAGGTCGGCAGTGACCTCGGCTTCGGCGGCGGCCGGCACGCGGTCCAGCACCACCGCGACCGTGATGTCCCGGGAGGCCGCGTCCAGCAGCAGGCGCCAAGGAACGGCGTCGGCATAGCGGTTGGCGGTGGTGACGAACACCCACAGGTCGGCGGCAGCCAGCAGCTGCCCGGCGAGCTTGCGGTTGTCCGCGGAAATCGAGTCGACGTCGGGAGCGTCCAGCAGCGCGATTCCCTGCGGCACCGCCGGATCGGCGACCAGCACCAGAGACGTGACCGCGGCAGGGTCGGGGGTGGGGCCGGCCTGGCTGGCGGGCATCGGCTCGCGGTTCACCGTGCCGCGGATACGGCTCAGGCTGGGCAGGACCCGCTGGTCCTCGAACCAGCGCCCGTCGGCGGGGTGGTGCAGCAGGATGGGCTGGCGCGTGGTGGGCCGGATGGCGCCGGCGCGGGTGACGGCGTGTCCGACGAGTCCGTTGACGAGGGTCGACTTCCCGGCGCCGGTGGAACCGCCCACGACGGCCAGCAGGGGTGCGTCCAGGCTCCGGTAGCGAGGCAGGATGTAGTCCTCGAGCTGGGCACGGGCGTTGCGGATGTCCCGCCGGGCCTCGTCCGAGCCGGGCAGTCCCAGGGGAAGGGAGGTGGCGGCGAGGTCGCGGTGGACGGCTTCCAGCAGTTCAACGGCCTGGCCGGTGGTTTCGTCGGGGCTCACCGCAACATCATGCCAGTTCCGCGTCCTGCCGGTGGGGCGCCGCGGTGCGGACAACGAAAAACGGCCCCGGGTTTAGGCCCGGGACCGTTTCAATGGTGACCCCAGCGGGATTCGAACCCGCGTTACCGCCGTGAGAGGGCAGCGTACTAGGCCGCTATACGATGGGGCCGCGTACTCTCCAGAACGGCATTCCTGCCATTCGCGCTAAGCGATTATTTCATACACTCAGCAAGTGTTTCAAATCGGCGAACCGGCCTGAAACCCCTGATCAGCCGCGGAGATCCGCGGATTTTTCAGAGCTGGGATACCAGGACTCGAACCTAGAATGACGGTACCAGAAACCGTAGTGTTGCCAATTACACCATATCCCAATGGAACTTTTGGGCCGGAGTGGCGGGTCTAAACCCGCGCTCCCGGCGCCTCAGCACGAGTAATTACTTTACCCGAGAGTCTTCATCTGCACAAATCGGCGACTCGAACGCCGGAGCAACTGCCCGCGGTGCCTTGCTCCGTCGTCGAGGACGATCGCCAAGATCACCGCTGGCGCCGGGACTCCTTGAAGCTCAACAGCCGGGACGGGACCGAACTGCTGGCGGACGGAATATCGAAACCCGGAGGAGGAGGAGTCTGGACGGGGTTCCGGGCGAAACCGCATGCCGGGACGCATCAAAGCAGCCGCGAAGAACGAAGGCCGATCCGGGCTGCAAAGGGAACCCTGACCCTGACAGCTGGAGATCTCGCGGATCCGGCCCACTCCGGGCAGCTCAACGGATCCCTGGTCCTAGCCTCCGGTCCCTCCAAGCTCGTCGACCGAAACGCCCGAATTGCCAAGAGCACGGGCGCGCTGTCCTCGAGTGCCGTGGCCATCTCGCCGTCGAACATGGCTGGTCTGTCCGACGCGGCCCTGGCTCTCTGGACCGTCGGCGTCCTGTGCCTAGGTTCGGTAGGCGTGTGCTCACTTTGTGGTGCGGAACCGGCGGCGCTGCCCGATGCAACCGAGGCAGCCCGCCGCCGGGGCCTAAATGGCGGCTAATACGCCGTCGCTGTAAGGTCCAGGCTCGTAACTTGCGGCATAGTGAGTTTCAGGACGGTCAGCGCCTGCCCGTCCGGACCGGTCCCCGGTGCCGGCACTACGGTTAGGGTGGCTCCGGCCGGAACCCCCGTGAGGTTAATGGTGATGGCCTGCCCTTCGCGACGGAGCACGGCACGGTTGGTGCCGAGGCTGACCGAGGCGTCGGTGACCCACTGCCACGTCATAGTCCGGGGCGTGGCGGACCGGACGACATCTTTGACCATCATGCTCGTGCTGCCGTGTGTAACGGTCCGGGTCGCGGTTGAAGCGCCCGGCAGCGCCTGGCGCAAGTCCACAGACGCCGTCGTCGACGAGAGCAAACGGACCGGGGCCACTGCAGTGGTGGGCTGGTTTACATCCGTGTAGGCTAGTGTGGAGTGCCCCGAGGTACCGGGGTTCCAGTAGGTGAAGCGCTGCGCCGCCGAATAGTACCCCGCGGTGTTTGGGGGCATGGGACCCGGATCAATTGACCACTGGACACCGCGGCGAAAGAATGACACAGCGCCCAGGTCCAGGTGGGCATGCGGCAATACATTGGAGCCGCCCTTTAGCGTTGCGGTTCCCGCCGGCAACTGCAGCGCGGCTAGACCTGTTTGCGGGTACAACGATGTCTTCTTGGCAGGGAGCGTCCCGGGGGCGATCCGCCACCACATGAGGTACGCGTCCGGCTTCTGGGCGAAGCGCCCGGCAACCCATGCCGCGACAGACGCGTCGCCGCGCACCCGCGCGTCCCAGGCTGGCATCAGGGCACTTAGCTCATTGGGCAGCGCGTCCGCGAACGGCACCGGCCTGCCGTCCGGCCCGGTGCTGTTCAATGCATAGTTGGAGACCTTCGCCAGCGAGGGCATCGTCACCGGCAGGCTCGAGTATGCGTTGGACAGCGTCGCATACAGGACCGCAATCGCCCGGCTCTGGTACGTCCAATAGCCCGGCCCTTCCTGCGTCCCCCCGTCTGCCGTGATCATCTTGAGCGCGGGCTGGATTGACTTCAGCGACTCCTGTGCCAAGGCCGCAGCCATCTCCGGCCATCCTTTCAGGAACACAGACGTCGCGGTGAAGTTGGCGGCGTTGTGAATCGCTCCCAGGTTCGTCGGGCCCTCCACCCAGGCGTCTCGGTCCTCATGTTGGCACGTTTGCGGTCCCAGCCAACGCACTAGCACTGTCTCGTCCAGGCCCGCCAGCTTTACCCAGTCCGCCGCACTCGCCGCCGCCAGCAGTAGGTGGGATGACGCCAGAGTCGTCATGCCCTCTGGGCCGGCCAACAAGATACGCTGTGTGTCCGCTGCCAGCACGTCGCGCGCCGTCGCATCATTACCGGACAACCAGCCGTATCCCAGACGGGGAGTTCGAAGCACATACTCGGTCCGCAGCTGCTCCAGATTCAACGCCACGCCCGACTCGTTCACCGCCGCACGGAGGAGCTGCCGATGGACGGCCCCGGTGGCAGTGTCCGCCGCAGCGCCGGCAGCGGAGTCAAGCAGGATCTGCCGATTGGTGGCGACTCCGGGCCCCTCTGCTGGGAGTACCGGCCTGAACGACGGTGACGCTGCCGGCAAAGCACATCCGCCCGGGAACCCGACCCAGCCCGCGGCCGCCGGGATGTTTCCCGAGCCCTCCTCCAAAAAGGTCCGGTATTTCGGCGCGACCAGCGCCGGCGCCGCTACGGCCTTTCCGAGGACACCCAGCTGACGGGCCATGTCTGCGGAAAGCTGTGTGCTGTAGGCCGCGGCCCTTGACTTCGTCGCTTGATAGGTGGCCGACGTGATGCGGCCCGCCAGCGAATCCGCAAGTGCCGTGGTGGCGACCTTTTGATGGGCCGCCCGCAGATCCTTCAGCGCCACCAACTGCTGCCCGCTCTTCTTCACCGTCGCCGCGCGCAACACTTCAGCCTTCATGCGGGCCGCCACCGCATCCATGGCCGTCTGGGTGTTGGCGACCGTCAGCGCGTCCCCGACGGTCTTAACCGCGGCCATTCCTGAGGCGATAGCATCTTTGACGGTCACCCCGTTGGCCCGGGCGAGGAGTGGGACGTAGGCCCGTGACGCGACGTAGTCCTGCGCTGCCGCGTAGGATGCCTGCCGCCAGGTGGCACGTTGTTCGCTGAGGGTGGCCGCGTACGCGGGGGGTGTCTGGAGCCCCGCACCAGCCAGTACGAGCATCACGGCAAGGATCACGGTCCACGGCAGATCACGCCCACGGTGGGGCAACCGCACCCGGTTTCTTCCTGGCAGGTCCCTTTTGCCAGATGCTTTGTCTGGATGCTCGCCCATCTGTACCCCCCGCTGACTGGTGCGGATTGGGGCCTGGCCGTCGGTCGGCCCCAGCAGACTGCGGAGGACTAGATCCCTGTCAGGGTGATGCAAGTGACGCCGCGTTGGTTCTGCTCTAGGACTAGAGCGTAGGAACCCGACAGTCATTCGGCACGAGTGGCCGATACTTGCTCTCGCACCAAGAAGGGCGGCAGGAACTCGCTGGCGTACTCGGCTGAGTACTCAGAGAACGGCCAGATTACGCATCATCGGGAGCACGCTGGCTATTGCCGTGCCGACACAATCCTTGCGGGCCGTCAGGCCAGCAGCTCCAGCAGGGAACCGATTTCGCGGCCGTCAAAGCCCGGGGCCGGTTCCCTGCCGCGGTTCAGCCAGACGCCCAGGAGGCCTGCCGCCGTCGAGCCGTCGGCGTCAAGGAGGCGGTTGTCCCCCACATAGAGGGTCTCGCCGGCGCCGGTGCCGAGGCGGCGGACGCCTTCCAGGTAGATGGCCGGATCCGGCTTCGCCGCACCCACGGTGTCCGTGCCCACCAGCACGCTGATGCGTTCCAGTCCGGCGGCGTCCAGCTTGACCCGCTGGTAGTCGTGGACGTTGTTGCTCACTGCGCCGTAGGGGATGCCGGCGGAATCCAGCGCGTCCAGCATCGGGGTGACGTCGTCGAAGGCCCGGATGTAGCCGTGCTGCCGGCTGGCGTAGGAGCTGACCCAGTGGTGGGCCTGCTCGCCCTCCTCCAGCTCCACCCCGAAGTGTCCCAGGGCGGCCCGGCCGCGGAGCAGCCGCTGTTCATTGAAGCTCAGTTCACCGGCCAGGTACCGGTCATAGAAATGGGTCGTCTCCCGGGTGAAGATCCGCCCGAACTTCTCCCACCCGGCCGGATCCAGGCCGGGCAGGAGGTGTTCGCTGACGTCGCGCAGTGCCGCCGTCATGGCGAACTCGAGGTCCACCAGGGTGTCGTCGATGTCGAAGAGCACGCCACGGATGCTGCCCAGGCCGGCGGCCAGGGCGCTGGTCCCGGCGTTGTGCTGCGCTGAGGGCGAGCTCATCATCAGCCGCGGAAGGCGCGCAGCCGGGCCAGGGACGAGTCCTTGCCCAGGATCACCATGGATTCGAACAGCGGCGGGGAAATCCGGCGGCCGGAGACGGCCGTGCGGACCGGGCCGAACGCCAGCCGCGGCTTGACGCCGAGGCCCTCCACGAGAGCCTCCTTGAGCGCGGCCTGGATGGTCTCGGCAGTCCAGTCGGCCAGGGGCTCCAGGGCGGCCAGGGCGGCGTCGAGCACCTCTGTGAGGTTCTCCGGAAGACCCTTGCGGGCGTCATCGGCGACGTCGATCGCGTCGTCGGCCTTGAACAGGAAGGCGAGCAGCTCGGGGGCCTCGCCCAGCAGCGAGATGCGCTCCTGGATCAGCGGGGCCGCCTCGGTGAGGATCTCCTCCTGGCGCGCCGTCAGGGTGTCGCCAACAAACCCGGCGGTGCGCAGGTACGGGACCAGACGGCCGCGGAAGTCCTCGGCGCCGAGCATCCGGATGTGGGTGCCGTTGATGGCTTCGGCCTTCTTGATGTCGAAGCGGGCCGGATTGGCGAGGACGTCGTTGACGTCGAAGTTCTCGATCAGCTGGTCCACCGTGAAGATGTCCTCATCGGCGGAGAGGCTCCAGCCGAGCAGCGAAAGGTAGTTGAGCAGGCCCTCCGGGATGAAGCCGCGGTCCCGGAGCAGGAACAGGTTGGACTGCGGGTCCCGCTTGGAGAGCTTCTTGTTGCCCTCGCCCATAACATACGGCAGGTGGCCGAAGACCGGCAGGTAGCTGGCGACACCGATGTCCATCAGTGCCCGGATCAGCACCACCTGGCGGGGCGTGGACGAGAGCAGGTCCTCGCCGCGGAGCACGTGGGTGATGCCCATCAGCGCGTCGTCGACCGGGTTGACCAGGGTGTACAGCGGGGATCCGTCGGCGCGGACGATCACGTAGTCCGGGATGCTGCCAGCCTTGAAGGTGATGTCGCCGCGGATCATGTCGGTGAAGGTGACGTCCTCATCGGGCATCCGCACCCGGAGCACGGGCTGGCGGCCCTCGGCCTTGAACGCGGCCAGCTGCTCCTCGGAAAGCTCGCGGTCGAAGTTGTCGTAGCCGAGCTTGGGGTCGCGTCCGGCAGCGCGGTGCCGTGCCTCGACCTCCTCCGGGGAGGAGTAGCACTCGTAGGCGTAGCCGGCGTCGATCAGCTTGGCGACGACGTCCTTGTACAGGTCCAGGCGCTGGGACTGGCGGTACGGCTCGTGCGGTCCGCCGACCTCCACGCCTTCCTCCCAGGTGATGCCGAGCCATTTGAGGGCCTCCAGCAGCTGCTGGTAGCTCTCCTCCGAGTCCCGCGCCGCGTCCGTGTCCTCGATGCGGAACACGAAGGTGCCCTTCGCGTGGCGGGCGTGGGCCCAGTTGAACAGGGCGGTGCGGATCAGGCCGACGTGCGGGGTGCCGGTGGGCGACGGGCAGAACCGGACACGGACCGGGGTGTCGGCAGTGACCTCGCTGGTCACGCTGGGGGCGGAACTGGAGACGGAGTCGGGAGCAGAGGGAGTAGTCATAGTGACTCCAACATTACCAACCCCGACCGTCGCCGGATGCCCGGGGTTTCTGCCACGAAAAAGGACAGCCGCACCCTGGATCCTACGGTGCGGCTGTCCGAAACCGGCGCGGTGTCTTCCTGCGATACTGCTAGCGGCGGACCACCGGGTTGGAGAGGCGGCCGATGCCCTCGATCTCGACCTCGAAGCGGTCACCGGCCTGGACCAGTCCGACGCCGGCCGGGGTGCCGGTCATGATGACGTCGCCGGGGAGCAGGGTGAAGGCCTGCGAGACGATGGAGACGAGCTCACGGACGCCGCGGATCATCTGGCTGGTGCTGCCGTCCTGGCGCAGCTCGCCGTTGAGGCGGCCCTGGATCTGCAGGTCCTCCGTGTTCAGTTCGGTTTCGATCCACGGCCCCAGCGGCGCGGAGGTGTCGAAGCCCTTGGCCCGGGCCCACTGGAGGTCCGTCTTCTGGACGTCGCGGGCGGTAAGGTCGTTGCCGCAGGTGTAGCCGAAGACAACGTCGTCGACGCGTTCCTCGGGGACGTCCTTGCAGATCCGGCCGATCACGACGCACAGCTCGGCTTCGAAGGACACTTCCTCGGAGAACTCCGGCAGGACGATCGGATCGTTGGGCCCGATCACGGAGGTGTTGGGCTTAAGGAAGAGCAGCGGCTGCGTGGGAACCTCGTTGCCGAGTTCCCGGGCGTGTTCGACGAAGTTGCGGCCGACGCCAATGACCTTGCTGCGCGGGATGATCGGGGCGAGCAGGCGCACATCCTCCAGCTTGTGCCGGACGGCGGTGCGTTCCACGCCGTGGAAGAAAGGGTCGCCGTGGATGACAGTGACTTCCTCACTGCCGGGCTCACCTTCAACTATGCCGTAGAGGGGATCAGAATCGACTACAAACCGGGCGATACGCATGGCCCCAAGCGTACCGTCTCCGGCGGGCTAGGACGTGCTGCTGTCCGGGCGCAGGTAGTGCAGCTGGGCGGCCACGGAGAGTTCCGCCGCGGGCCGCACGGCGGGATCGACGGCGGCGTACACGGCGTCGGCCACCTCGGCTACCCCGGCGCCGGAGCCCAGGTTTTCGAGGGCGGCACGGATTTGTCCGAGGCGGTCCTCGCGGTGGTCCCGGTAGGCGCGGACGATCATATCCAGGGCGGGCAGCACCGGTCCGTGGGCCGGGAGGACGGTTGCGGGGCCCAGGGTTTCCAGCCGGTCCAGCGAGGCCAGGTAGTCGCCCAGGGTGCCGTCGGGATAGTCCAGAACCGTGGTTCCCATGCCCAGGATGGTGTCGCCCGTGAGAACTGAGCCGCCGGGGCCGTCCTGCGGCAGGTGGAAGCAGACCGAGTCGGAGGTGTGGCCCGGAGTCGCCAGGACCCGGATTTCAGCCCCGGCGGCGTGGATGACTTCGCCATCCGCCAGGGGGCTGCCCCCGTGGCAGTGCGCGGGATCCTTGGCGCGCACGGGCGCTCCGGTCAGTTCGGCGAACCTGGCGGCGGCGGCAGTGTGGTCCGCGTGCCAGTGCGTTATCAGGATGAGCTCGACGGGGCCTGCCTGGGCCAGTTCCTGCAGGTGCGGCTCATCCAGCGGGCCGGGGTCCACCACGACGGTGCCGGCTGCACCGGGGGCCGCAATCACATAGGAGTTGGTCCCGTGCAGGCTCATCGGCCCCGGGTTGGGGGCCAGCCTGAAGCGGGTTAGGTCTGTGCTGCGCACCATCGCGCGGGAGTCGTCCGGGATCACAGTTCCATCTTCGCACCGAAGCGGCGCCCGCACGAGCGGCCGTCACAGGAGCAGCAGCGCCGTGATGACTGCCGGCAGGAGGGCTTCGGCGATGGCGCTCGCCCACAGCCGCCGCTCCGAGAGCACCAGGATGATGCCCAGCAGCACGTGGCCCAGGCTCGTGAAGAGCAGCAGCACCCGCCCTGCAGCCGGCTCCGCCCCCGTCAGCATGAGGGCGCCAACGATCGCGCCCACTCCCCAGATCATGTTGTAGAACCCCAGGTTGAACGTCCACATCCGGACGGCGTCCGTGTCCTCGGGCTTGATCAGGAACAGCCGGTGGAGGCGCTGGTCCCGGAAGAAGAATGACTCGAGGATTCCCACGAGGATCAGCACAGCCCCGAAAATGACACCCAGAACCTGAATCCGTCCAGTCATGCGCCATATTGTGCCCCTGTGTCCGGGCCGGGGCCAGGGGCTTCCGGCCGGTCGCACCGGATCTTTTGCTCGGCCATTTGCAGTTCCTTTGCCCGGCCGTTAACGACGACGGCGGCCCCGCACCGGAAGGTGGGAGCCGCCGTCGAACGCCGCCTGCTAGAGGCGCTGCCGCTTAGGCGAGGCGGGTCAGCCAGCCGTGGGTGTCCTCGACGGCACCGGTCTGGATGCCGAGGAGCTGCTCGCGGATGGCCATGGTGGTCTCCCCCGCCGTCGCGTCCTCGGAACCGATGAATTCGGTGTCGTCCTTGAGTACCCCGATCGGGGTGATCACGGCGGCGGTGCCGCAGGCGAAGACCTCGGCGATCTCGCCGGAGGCCACGCCGTCGCGCCATTCAGCGAGGGTGATCTTGCGTTCGGTGACCTCCCGGCCCATGTCCCTGGCGACCTGGATGACGGACATCCGGGTGATGCCCTCCAGGATGGTTCCGCTCAGTGCCGGGGTGACCAGGGAGCCGTCCTTCATCACGAAGAAGACGTTCATGCCGCCGAGCTCTTCGACGGCGTTGTCGTTGAACTGGTCCAGGAAGAGCACCTGCTTGCAGCCGTGGGCCTCGGCTTCCTGCTGCGCGATCAGCGATGCGGCGTAGTTGCCGCCGCACTTCGCGGCGCCGGTGCCGCCGCGGCCGGCGCGGGCGTATTCGCGGGAGATCCAGATGGAGACCGGTTTGAGCTCGCCGCCGAAGTAGTTCCCGGCCGGGGACGCGATGACGCGGAAGGATACTTCGCGGGCGGCGCGGACACCGAGGAACGCCTCGGTGGCGATCATGAACGGCCGCAGGTACAGGGCTTCGCCGTCGCCGGCGGGGACCCATTCCTTGTCCGCCGCGACGAGTTCGCGGATGGCGCCCAGGAAGTACTCCTCCGGGAGCTCGGGGAGCGCCAGGCGGCGGGCGGACTTGTTCAGGCGGGCGGCGTTGGCCTCGGGCCGGAACGTCCAGATGGACCCGTCGGCGTGGCGGTAGGCCTTGAGTCCTTCGAAGATCTCCTGGCCGTAGTGGAGCACCGCCGCTGAGGGGTCCAGGGAGATGGGACCGTAGGCCTCAACCCGGGCATCGTGCCAGCCGCCCTTGCCCTCGGCGTCGACGCTGTAGTCGACGATCGCCGTGTGGTCGGTGAAGTAGTTGCCGAAACCCGGGTTCGCCAGGATGGCAGCACGTTCTTCAGCAGATTTCGGGGTGGCCGAAAGATGCTGGGTGAATTCGACGCCATGGGCAGTCTGAGTCATGGTTCCTCCACGGTCGGCTGCCCGGCTTGTGAACGTGTTTCAGCGTCGGACCACGGCAGCATATTGGTGATTCGAAACAAGCTTACGCCCGTTGGCGGGGCCGCTGGCCCGCGCTACTGAGGGGCCTAGAGGGCGGCGGCGATGGCATCGCCGATCGCACTGGTGCTGCGAACCGCGGTGCCCCGGCCGGCGACGTCGGCGATGACGGCCGCTTCGATCTTCCGGGCCGCGGCGCCGTAGCCGAGGTGGTCCAGAAGCAGGGCGGCGGAGAGGATGGCCGCCGTCGGGTCCGCCTTCTGCTGGCCGGCGATATCCGGCGCCGAGCCGTGGACCGGTTCGAACATGGACGGAGCGGTGCGTTCCATGTTGATGTTTCCGGACGCGGCGAGGCCGATGCCGCCGGTGACCGCGGCGGCAAGGTCGGTGATGATGTCGCCGAAGAGGTTGTCCGTGACGATCACGTCGAACCGGGCCGGATCGGTGACCATAAAGATCGTGGCGGCATCGATGTGCAGGTAGTCGTGGGTGACCTCGGGGAACTCCTGGGCCACAGCCTCCACGGTGCGCTTCCAGAGGTGGCCGGCGAAGACCAGGACGTTGTGCTTGTGCACCAGGGTGAGCTTCTTGCGCGGGCGGTCGTTGGCGCGGCGGAAGGCATCCCGGACCACGCGTTCGACGCCGTGGGCCGTGTTGAGCGAGACCTCGGTGGCGACCTCGTGCGGGGTGCCGGCGCGCAGCGTGCCGCCGTTGCCCACGTAGGGCCCCTCGGTGCCTTCGCGGACCACGATGAAGTCGATGTCGCCGGGGTTGGCGAGCGGGCTGGCCACTCCCGGGTAGAGGCGGGACGGGCGCAGGTTGACGAAGTGGTCCAGGCTGAAGCGCAGCTTGAGCAGCAGTTCGCGCTCGATGACGCCGGAGGGGATCCGGGTGTCCCCTGGAGCTGCCCCGACCGCACCGAAGAGGATGGCGTCGCGGGTGCGGAGATCGGCGAGGATTTCATCCGGCAGGGTCTCCCCCGTTTCGAGCCAGTGCTGCGCGCCGAGCTTGTAGTGCGTCTGCCGCAGCACAATGCCCTCGGCGGCGGCGGCCTTCTCAAGGACCTTCAAGGCTTCGGCGGTGACCTCGGGGCCGATGCCGTCGCCGGGAATAACGGCCAGATCAATCGTGGGTGCGCTCATGTTTTCAGCGTAGCCAAGAGATCCACATGCTGGTCAACTTGTCTCACTATTCGAACCCTTCGCGTCCTGGCGGCACCGCCGGGGTGAGACTTCGCGCCCGACGCATGGCTGAACATGGGCGTGGAGTCTGACCTCGGCGGGCGGGCCGGGCGGTCAGGCCTCCGCAGGCTCCTCGTACTTCGGGAACACCGGAGCCGGGGCGGGCAGGACCGTTCCGGCCTTGATCGGCGAGCCCAGGGCGGTGAAGTCCCGGGCGTCCCCTTCCGGCTGGCCCAGGGTGTCCAGGATGGACGCCGCGGCTGCCGGCATGACCGGCTGCGCGAGGATCGCGACGATCCGCAGCACCTCCAGCGTGACGTACAGGACGGTGTTCATGCGGTCGACGTCGGTCTTCCGCAGCACCCAGGGCGCCTGCTCGGCGAAGTACGCGTTCGTGTCGCCCAGGACAGTCCAGGTCGCTTCCAGGGCGCGGCTGAACTCCTGCTTTTCGAACGCGGCACGGGAGATGCCCAGCAGCCCGTTCGCCTGGCCCAGCAGCGCGGCATCCTCGGCGGTGAAATCCCCGGGAACGGGGACGGCGCCGCCGCAGTTCTTCGCCACCATGGACAGCGAACGCTGGGCCAGGTTGCCGAAGTTGTTGGCAAGGTCCGCGTTCATCCGGCCCACGATCGCGTCGTGGCTGTAGGAGCCGTCTGCGCCGAAGGGCACCTCGCGCAGCAGGAAAAAACGCACCTGGTCCAGGCCGTACTGGGCGACCCAGTCCGCCGGCGCCACCACATTGCCGAGCGACTTGGACATCTTCACGCCCTGGTTGTGCAGGAACCCGTGGATCATGACGCGCCTGGGCAGCTCCAGCCCGGCCGACATCAGGAACGCCGGCCAGTAGACGGCATGGAACCGGGAGATGTCCTTGCCGATCACATGGACGTCCGCCGGCCAGTACTTCCGGAACAGTTCGGACCCGGTGTCGGGGAAGCCGACGCCGGTCAGGTAGTTGGTCAGCGCGTCCACCCAGACGTACATCACGTGGTCCGGGTTCCCCGGAACGGGCACGCCCCAGTCGAAGGAGGTGCGGCTGATGGACAGGTCCTCGAGTCCGCCCTTGACGAAGCTGACGACCTCGTTGAAGCGGTTGTGCGGGGCTCCGAACGACGGGTGGTCCGCGTAGAGGGCCAGCAGCCTGTCCTGGTAGGAGGAGAGTTTGAAGAAGTAGCTCTCCTCCTCGGTCCAGGTCACCTCGGTGCCGGTTTCGGACGCGTAGCGCAGCCCGTCGGCGTGCACCTCGGTCTCGTCCTCCACGAAGTAGCGCTCGTCGCGGACCGAGTACCAGCCGGCGTACTTGGAGAGGTAGATGTCCCCGTTGGCTTCCATCCGCTGCCAGAGCGCACTAGCGGCCGCGTAGTGGTCCGGGTCCGTGGTGCGGATGAAGCGGCTCAGGGAGATGCCGAGGTCATCGCTCATCTGGCGGAAGGCCGCGGAATTGCGGTCGGCAAGCTCCTTGACCGGGATGCCTTCCTTTTCCGCCGTCTGCTGCATCTTCAGGCCGTGCTCATCCGTGCCCGTCATAAAGAAGACGTCGTAGCCGTCCAGGCGCTTGAAGCGCGCCATCGCATCGGTGGCGATGACCTCGTAGGCGTGGCCGATGTGCGGCACGCCGTTGGGGTAGCTGATGGCCGTGGTGATGTAGAACGGGGTCTTTTCGGAAAATGTCACAGCTTTAACCTAGATCAGTTCGGTGAGGGTATCGCTCTGGCGGACAAGTTCGTGGTCATGTGAGGCCACCAGGACCGCGATTCCGTCCGAGGTGGTGTCCTTGAGGATGCTGATGATGCGGTTGGCCGAGGCCCGGTCCAGGCTGGCGGTCGGCTCGTCCACGATCAGCACCCGGGTGCCGAGGATCAGGGCCCGGGCGATCGCCACGCGCTGGCGTTCGCCGCCGGAGAGCTGGGCCGGGCGGTGGCGCATGCGCCGGCCCAGGCCGACGAGGTCCAGGAGGTCCTTGGCCATGTCGCGGCGCTTGTCCACCTCGCCGTCGGGCACGGCGGGCAGCAGCACGTTCTCGAGCGCGCTCATGCCGTCGATCAGGGCGCCGCCCTGGTCGACGTAGCCGATCAGGGCACGGCGGCGGTCGGCGATTTCGTCGTCGCCCATGGTCTCGAGCGAATCGCCCTCCCAGAACACCCGGCCCGACGTCGGCAGGGTCAGTCCGGCGCCGACCGTCAGGATGCTGGTCTTGCCTGAGCCGCTGCGGCCGGCGACGCAGTGCATCTCCCCGGCGTGCAGGGTCAGGTTGAAGTCGTCCACCACGTTGACGGCTTCGGCGCCGCCCTTGCCGCCGCCGTAATGGATGGTGATGTTGCTGAGCTCCAGGGGCGTGGCGTGGTCCGCGGCCTTCACGATCGTGTTGGCGCGCGTCTGGTGGCCACCGCGGCGGGTGCTCGCCGTCATCCGCTCGTGCGCCTCACGGTCAAGGTTCAGGTCGTTGTTCATCGGACCACTTTCGTTGCAATTGGAATCCAGCAAAGTACAGCCACGAGCCCGGCGACGGCGGCCCAGAGCGCGGCATAGGGGGCGAGGAGGAGACCGACGCCCAGGGCGCCGAGGACGCCCAGCGGCAGCGCGACCGTCCCCACCATGGCATTTTCGAAGAAACGGACCTGGCCGAGCATGTCCGGGTTCCAGCCCATGGCCTGCAGCGTGCCGAGGTACTGGCGCTTGGCCTGCAGCTCGAAACGGCCGGTGACCATCGTCAGGAGCAGGCCGACGGCCACCCCGGACAGACCGAGAATGATGCTCGGCAGCGTGATGCTGGCGGCAGCCAGCCCGCTGAGCGCGCTCGCTCCGGCGGCCCGGGGGATGTCGATCAGCAGGGCGACCATTCCGCCGACCGCTGCAGCGAAGACGCCGACGGCGACGGCCAGGGAAACGGTGTTGAACTTATTGGTACTCAGCTGCCGGTTGGCGAAGGTCAGCGGGGAGTCCACGGCGATCAGCCGTTCGTCGTGCTGCGGTTCCTGGTCCACCACGTCGCGGTGGCGCAGCTGCTGGGCGGCGAAGAAGGCCGCCCCCGCGTAGAGCACCAGCACGGCGGCCGAGACGATCGCCGTGGCCGGGTTCCAGCTGAGCAGGCTCAGGACGATCCCGGCAACGGCCAGCAGGGCCGCTCCGACACCAAACTCGGCCAGCACCCAGGACCGGATCCGTCCCTGGGTCCAGCCCATGGCGCGCAGGGTCCCGGCCTCGCTGCGGCGCTTGCGGACGTAGCTGACGGTGGAGGCGCCGGTGAGCAGGGCGGCACCGATAAGGGTCAGGAACAGCAGGGTCAGGTTGGTGCCGGTGAGCGAACCGGAGACGGCGTCCGCAGCGTCCTGGCGGACCCACGACTGCTGCACGGTGCCGAGCGGGGATTCCTTGCCGGCGTCGTCCTTGGAGTAGCCGGGGACGAAAATGCTGGCGTCCTCGCGGGCCGAGCCGGCCACCACGGTTGCCTGCAGGCCCATGTCCCGGATCTCGTTGGCGAGCTTCTCAACCTCGGGCTGCGCCTCTTTCCAGCTGCCGGGCACCTTGGCCCGGACCCGGACGGCGTCGATCACGGAGGCGTTGTCCGCGTAGCCGCGGGCAGCGGCGAGGCCGTAATAGTCGGTGATCGCGCCGGCAGACTGGCTGGCCAGGCCCGTGGCGCTCAGCGAGGGCTTGAGCTCGGTATTCTCGACGTCCTTGCCGGAGGCGTCCTTGGTCAGTGTGAACGGCGTGGGGTCATAGCCGCCCAGGGGCAGGCGGTTGACGTCGCCGGCCACGTCCTTGACCTGCCCGGCGTCGAACGTGCCGTAGACCATGGCGAGCGGCGTGGCGAGCTTCTGGCCGGTCTCGAGGTCTTCGCGGTAGGCGCGCTCATCCACGGGCTTGCGCTGTGTCTGGTCCACGGGGGCGCCGTTGGCGGTTTTCTCCGGGAGGCGGTTCACGGTGACCCAGTCGCCGGGGATGGCGCTCTTGTCCACGGCGCCGTTGCCGGCGGTCTCGCCGTCCTGGTATTTCGGGGCGGAGGCGAAGTCGGTGCTCCAGGTCGCGGGGTTGTAGAGGCCCTGGCTGAAGCCTCCGGTGTCCCCGAGCAGCTGCGCCAGGTCCTTGGACCCGGGCCAGGCCAGGGCGAACGGTGACTTGGAGACGAACGGCAGGTAGTCCTTGTCCAGCGAGCGGGTTACGGTCCCGACGTCCTTGACAACTTTGCCGGAACCGTCGATCTCCTCGATCTTGACCGAGTACTCGAGGTCCAGGGTGGTGCCGGAGCGGACAATCAGCGGGATCGCCTGGGAGTTTTCGGTCAGCTGGCCGTCGCGCTTGGCCTGCTGGTACTGGCTCATCAGCGGGGCCCAGTACTTCAGCTTGACGCCGAGGAAATCGGGGCCTTCCTTGAGTTCGTCCATGCTGATGCCGGTGGTGAAGAGGCTTTCGAAGTGGCGGCCGATCGCGTTGGCGTTGCGGGCGTCGGCGGGCGGTGCCTTCTCCAGCGGGGCGAGGAAGTCGCCGGCGGGCCCGAGCAGGGCACGCTCCGCGACGGGGTCGACGGCGACGACGGATTCCGTCACCTGCGGTGCGAGCGGCAGGGATACGGAAAGGTTGAAGAGGCTGTGCTCGGAGCCGCCGGCCGGGGCCGGGAACTTGACGCCGGTCTCCCCCACCGGGCCCGCGATGCGGACGTTCTTGCCGCCCGCGACCTGCTCTTCAATGACCTTGGCCTTGCCGAGGGACCCTTCGGCCATGGTCTTGAACAGGGTGTGCTCGGACTGGCCGTCGGAGCTGACGGCGCTGGCGGTGAGGCGGTAGTTCTTCGGAGCGTCCGAGAGGACCGATTCCGCGGCCGGCCATTTGACCGGATCAGTGGCGCTGGGGTCCCCGGCGGTGCCGACCAGCCCGGCGTTGAAACCGAGGTAGTCGGTGGCATCCAGGCGCGGGGACTCGAGGTTCTGGGTGACGCGGGAGACGAGGCTGATGGGGGCCGCCACGGACGTGCCCGGGAGCTTGCGGAGGGACTCCAGCTGGTCGAAGCCAATTCCGCCCTGGCCGGTGGCGATGTCCGGCTGCATGAGCCCGCCGTTGTCGCCGGCCTTGGCCTGGACAAGAATGTCGTAGAGCCCGCGCGAGTTCTGGTCGACGGTCCGGTTCAGTGCGGCCTGCGACTGACCCTGCACGAGGACCGAAAGGCACATTGCCACGATCAAAATGGACGCGGTCAGCAGAAGCACTCGGCTTCTGATGAACCTCTGGACGGCGTTCATTGGGCTCCTGAAAGCTGGATTGCGTGCGCACACCGAAGTTCCATGCGGAAGTGAAGGCGTCCCCTGCCGGGTGTGCAAAAGTAAAGGCCGGGCTGCCGGCCGGATCCGAAATTCGGACCTAGCCATTGTACGCAGACCAGCCATGTGCCCGCGGACACCGGCGGCGGCCGGAGCCGCCGCCGGTGTCCACGATGAAGACCTCAGTCCTCGAGATCGACCTCGCGCACCATGTCAGCGCCGATTCCTGCCTTGATGGCGTCCAGGACCTGCTGCGGGACGGAGCTGTCGATGGTCAGCAAGGCGAGCACCTGGCCGCCCTCATCCTGCCGCGCGACCTGCATGCCGGCGATGTTGATGTTGTTCATGCCCAGGATGTGGCCGATGGTGCCGATCACGCCGGGGCGGTCCGAGTAGGCGACCACCACGAGGTGTTCGCTGATCGGGATCTCCACCTCGAAGCCGTTGATCCCGACGAGCTTCTGGACCTGCTTGGGCCCCGTGAGGGTGCCGGCGACGGAGATCTGCGTGCCGTCGCTGAGGGCGCCGCGCAGCGTCAGGACGTTGCGGTAGGACTCGGTGTCCGGCGTCGTGATCAGGCGGACGTTGATGCCGCGCTGCTCGGCGATCACGGGGGCGTTGACGTAGGAGACCTGCTCGGTCACGATGTCGGCGAAGATGCCCTTGAGCGCGGCGAGTTCGAGCACCTTGACGTCGAGGGAGGAGATTTCCCCGGCGACCTCGACGTCGAACTGGGTCAGCGAGGCGTGCGTCATGGCGGTGAAGATCCGGCCCAGCTTCTCCATCAGCGGGATGCCCGGTCGGACGTCCGGGGCGATGACGCCGCCGGCGACGTTGACCGCGTCGGGAACCAGTTCCCCAGCCAGGGCCAGGCGGACGGACTTGGCGACCGAGACACCGGCCTTTTCCTGCGCTTCATCGGTGGACGCGCCCAGGTGCGGGGTGACCACGACATTGTCGAGTTTGAAGAACGGCAGGTCGGTGCTGGGTTCCTTGACGAAGACGTCGACGCCGGCCCCGGCGATTTCGCCGGATTCCAGCGCGGCGTAGAGCGCCTCCTCGTCGACGAGGCCGCCGCGGGCGACGTTGACGACGTACGCGGTGCTCTTCATCTTCTTGAAGGACTCGGCGCCGAGCATGCCGACAGTCTCCGGCGTCTTGGGCATGTGGATGCTGATGAAGTCCGACTGCGCGAGCAATTCGTCCAGGGTCACCAGCTGCACGCCAAGCTGGGCGGCGCGGGCCGAGGTGATGTACGGATCGTAGGCGAGGATCTTCGTGTCGAAGCCCTTCAGGCGGGCGGCGACCAGGGCGCCGATCCGGCCCAGGCCGATGATGCCGATCTTCTTCTCGAAGAGTTCGATGCCGGTGTACTTGGAGCGCTTCCACTCGCCGTCCTTGAGGGCGGCGCTGGCCTGCGGGATGTGGCGGGCGAGGCTCAGGATGTGGCCGACGGTGAGTTCAGCGGCGGAGACAATGTTCGAGGTGGGGGCGTTCACCACCATGACACCGGCTCGGGTGGCGGCCTTGATGTCGACGTTGTCGAGTCCGACGCCTGCGCGGGCGATCACCTTGAGGTTCTTTGCGGCGGCGATGGCTTCGGCGTCCAGCTGGGTGGCGGAGCGGACCAGGATCGCGTCGACGTCGGCGATCGCAGAGAGCAGCTGGGAACGGTCGGCGCCGTCGGTGTGCCGGATTTCAAAGTCCGGGCCAAGGGCCTCGATCGTGGCGGGCGAAAGTTCCTCAGCGAGGAGTACTACAGGTTTGGCGCTTGTCACCGGTGACCTCTTTAGCTCTCTTGTATATCAGGTGGGGATTTTGGTGCTGGATAGAAACAGGTGCTGCATAAAAGCAGGGAAGCCGGACCCCAGTTGGCGTCCGGCTCCCCTGCCGGTCAGTGCCTAGCGGGCCACTGAGCCTTCGGTGTAGTCGTCTTCGTTCTTGATCCAGGAGAACAGCTTACGCAGTTCGCGGCCGGTGGCCTCGATCGGGTGGTCCTCGCCCTTCTTGCGCAGCGCCTTGAACTCGGGGGCTCCGGCGTCCTGGTCGTCGATGAAGCGCTTGGCGAAGGTTCCGTCCTGGATGTCCGCCAGGACAGCCTTCATGTTTTCTTTCACGTCCGGGGTGATCACGCGCGGGCCGGAGACGTAGTCGCCGTACTCTGCGGTGTCGGAGACACTCCAGCGCTGCTTGGCGATGCCGCCCTCGACCATGAGGTCAACGATGAGCTTGAGCTCGTGCAGCACCTCGAAGTAGGCCACCTCGGGCTTGTAGCCGGCTTCGGTGAGGACCTCGAAGCCGTACTGGATCAGCTGGGAGGCGCCGCCGCAGAGGACAGCCTGCTCGCCGAAGAGGTCCGTTTCGGTCTCTTCGGTGAAGGTGGTCTCGATGACGCCCGCGCGGGTGCCGCCGATGGCCTTGGCGTAGGACAGGGCCAGTTCCTTGGCCTTGCCGGACGGGTTCTGCTCGACGGCGATCAGGTCCGGCACGCCGCGGCCGGCTTCGAACTCGCGGCGGACGATGTGGCCCGGGCCCTTGGGGGCAACGAGGGCGACGTCGACGTCTGCCGGGGGCTTGATGTAGCCGTACCGGATGTTGAAGCCGTGGCCGAAGAACAGGGCATCGCCCGGCTGCAGGTTCGGGGCGATGTCCTCGGCGTACACGTGGCGCTGGACCTGGTCCGGGGTGAGGACCATGATCAGGTCCGCTTCGGCGACGGCGTCCGCGACGTTCAGGACGCGCAGGCCCTCGGCCTCGGCCTTGGCGCGGGACTTGGAGCCTTCCTTGAGGCCGACGCGGACGTCAACGCCGGAATCGCGCAGGCTGAGGGCGTGGGCGTGGCCCTGGGAGCCGTAACCGATGACGGCGACGGTGCGGCCCTGGATGATCGACAGGTCGGCGTCGTCGTCGTAGAACATTTCAGTCACTGGGGTGTCTCCTTTTGAGTGGATTCTTGGGTGGTGCTTGTCGGTGGAAAAATTTGTTTGAAGCTGCCGTGATGCTGCTGCGGGATCCGAGGCGTCCGGCGCTGCGTCCTACGCCGTGCGCAGGGCCCTGTCGCTCATGGAACGGGATCCCCGCCCAACGGCCAGGGTGCCGGACTGCACGATTTCGCGGATGCCGAACGGCTCCAGCACTGAGAGCAGGGCAGTGAGCTTATCGGGGTGGCCCGTCGCCTCAATGACCACGGACTCGGTGGAGACGTCAACCACTGATGCGCGGAACAGGTCAGCAGCCTGGGTGACCTGCAGCCGTGTTGCGGCATCTGCACGTACCTTGACCAGGATGTGGTCGCGCTGTACGGAAGATTCGGGGGTGAGCTCAACGATTTTGATCACGTTCACCAGCTTGTTCAGCTGCTTGGTGATCTGCTCGATCAGCTCACCGTCGGCGTCGACGACGACCGTCATCCGGGACATGCCCGGAAATTCCGTCGGCCCGACGGCCAGGGAGTTGATGTTGAAGGCCCGACGGGCGAAAAGGCTGGCGACGCGGGTCAGCACGCCGGGCTTGTCTTCGACCAGAACGGACAGTGTGTGGCGGGTCATGTTCAGTCCTCCTCTTCCCATTCCGGGGTCATGTTGCGGGCAACCTGGATCTGGTCGTTGCTGACCCCGGAGGGGACCATCGGCCACACCATGGAGTTGGGGCTCACGACAAAGTCGATGACAACGGGGCGGTCATTGATCTCCAGGGCCTTCTGGATGGTGGCATCGATGTCCTCGTCGCGGTCGCAGCGGAACGAGGCGCAGCCGTAGGCGTCCGCCAGCTTGACGAAGTCCGGGATCCGGACGGTGTCGTGGCCGGTGTTGAGGTCGGTGTTGGAATAGCGGCCCTCGTAGAACAGGGTCTGCCACTGCCGCACCATCCCCAGCGAGGAGTTGTTGATGATGGCGACCTTGATCGGGATCTTATTGATCGCGCACGTCGCCAGTTCCTGGTTGGTCATCTGGAAGCAGCCGTCGCCGTCGATGGCCCACACCACGCGGTCCGGATTGCCCACCTTGGCGCCCATGGCGGCCGGCACGGCGTAGCCCATGGTGCCGGCCCCGCCGGAGTTCAGCCAGGCGTGAGGGCGTTCGTACTTGATGAACTGTGAGGCCCACATCTGGTGTTGGCCCACGCCGGCGACGTAGACGCCTTCGGGGCCGGTGAGGGCACCGATGCGCTCGATCACGCGCTGCGGAGCGCTGAGGCCGTCGTCGGGTTCGGTCCAGCCCAGCGGGTAGGTCTCCTTGAGGTTGTTCAGGAACGTCCACCAGTTGGTGTAGTCCGGGGTGCCGGAGACGGCGAACACGGCGCGCAGGGCCTCGCTGAGTTCGGGAATGATTTCCTTGACCGAGCCAACGATCGGGACGTCGGCGGTGCGGTTCTTGGAGATCTCGGCCGGGTCGATGTCCGCGTGGATGACCTTGGCGTTCGGGGCGAAGGTCTTCAGGACGCCGGTCACCCGGTCATCGAAGCGGGCCCCGAGAGTGATCAGCAGGTCGGACTGCTGCAGCGCGGTCACGGCGGAGACCGTGCCGTGCATGCCCGGCATCCCGACATGCTGCGGGTGCGAGTCCGGGAAAACGCCGCGGGCCATCAGGGTAGTGACCACGGGGGCGCCGGAGAGTTCAGCGAGCTCCAGCAGTTCCGCCGAGGCGTGCGCCTTGACGACGCCGCCGCCGACATAGAGCACGGGCTTGCTGGCTGCCGCGATGAGCCGGGCGGCCTCGCGGACCTGCTTGTTGTGGCCGCGGAGCACGGGGTGGTAGCCGGGCAGGTCGATCTTGGGCGGCCAGGAGAAGGTCATCTGACCCTGCTGGGCGTCCTTGGCGACGTCGACCAGGACGGGACCCGGGCGCCCGGTCGAGGCCAGGTGGAAGGCCTCGGCCATGACGTGCGGGATGTCGTTGGGGTCGGTCACCAGGAAGGAGTGCTTCGTGATCGGCATCGTGATGCCGACAATATCCGCTTCCTGGAAAGCATCGGTGCCGATGACTCCACTGGAGACCTGGCCGGTGATGGCCACCATCGGCACGGAGTCCATGTGGGCATCCATGATGGCGGTGACGAGGTTGGTGGCACCCGGACCCGAGGTGGCGATGCAGACGCCCACCCGGCCGGTGACCATGGCGTAGCCTTGCGCGGCGTGGCCGGCTCCCTGTTCGTGACGGACCAGAATGTGGTTCATTCGGGAAGCCATCAAGGGGTCGTAGGTGGGCAGGATCGCGCCACCGGGCAAACCAAAAATATCATCCACGCCGAGTTCTTCGAGCGAGCGGACAATTGCTTGTGAACCGGTCATCACCGTCGGGGGTACGACGTTGTTCGGTCCAAGGACAGGAGAGACGGCAGCAGTGTCGACGCCGGCGTCAGCCGTGCGCTCAACGCGTTCCGAAGCCTTGTGGGCTCCAGCGGACTTAGTGGCCATCAGCGAGGGGCTGATCGGCGATCCTTTGCTCATCGGACTCTTCCTTTGTGGATCTTCGGTTGGATCTTCGGTGATCTGGGAACTGCTGGTACTGCGTGCTGCCGGTGAACCGGCGATGCGGAAATAAAAAAACCCCTCAGCCTGGCGGCTCTTCGAGGGGTTGCGCGTGACGGTTCGTTACCAGTCGGGCTATGGAGCCACGCGCTTGGTAAGGACGACGGAGACACCTGCAGTGGCGCCGGCGGTTACGAATGCGGTCATGCGTTCAGTTTTCCCTCTTAGTGAGACGCGTGTCAACGAGCCTGCGCCCTGTCTCACTATCTGGACTTCATTGTCCACAGTCTGGGACCCCGGTCTTGCCCGTGGCGACCCAGCAACCTTCGGCGGCAGGCGGGAGTCCCCTACCCCAAATGCACGGCGCGGGCGCCATCCATGTGGGGCCCCTCGGGGCCTCCCTGATTAAGCCCGGTCCCCCAGGCTTGGAGAATCACCCGCAATATGCGCCGGTGGAGGCGCTGTGGACGAGCTTGGCGTACTTGGCAAGCACACCCTTGGTGAACTTGGCCGGGAGCGGCTCCCAGCCGACCTTGCGGGCATCGAGCTCCGCCTCGTCCACCAGAAGGTCGAAGCTGCGCGCGGCAATGTCCACGCGGATCCGGTCGCCGTCCCGGACGAAGGCGATGGGGCCGCCGTCGGCTGCTTCCGGGGCGACGTGGCCGATGCACAGGCCCGTGGTGCCGCCGGAGAAGCGGCCGTCGGTCAGCAGCAGCACGTCCTTGCCCAGGCCCGCACCCTTGATGGCGCCGGTGATGGCGAGCATTTCACGCATGCCCGGTCCGCCCTTGGGGCCCTCGTAGCGGATGACGACGACGTCGCCGGCCTTGATCTGGCCCTTGTCGAGCGCATCCAGGGCACCCTGCTCGCGTTCAAAAACGCGGGCGGTGCCCTCGAAGACGTCGGCGTCGAAGCCGGCACTCTTCACCACGGCACCCTCGGGAGCCATCGTGCCGTGCAAAATAGTGATGCCGCCGGTTTTATGGATCGGATTGTCCATGGCACGCAGGATTTTGCCATCCAGGTCCGGCGGGTTGATCGCCGCGAGGTTCTCCGCGACGGTCTTGCCCGTGACGGTGAGGCAGTCCCCGTGCAGCAGGCCGGCGTCGAGCAGCGCCCGCATGATGACCGGGACGCCGCCGATCTTGTCGACGTCGGTCATGACGTAGCGGCCGAACGGCTTCAGGTCGCCCAGGTGCGGGATCCTGTCGCCGATGCGGTTGAAGTCATCCAGGGTCAGCTCGACCTCGGCCTCGCGGGCGATGGCGAGCAGGTGCAGCACGGCGTTGGTGGAGCCGCCGAAGGCCATGGTCACGGCGATCGCGTTTTCGAACGCCTTCTTGGTCATGATGTCGCGGGCGGTGATGCCCTTGCGCAGGAGGTTGACCACCGCTTCACCGGACTTGCGGGCAAACTCGTCGCGGCGGCGATCGGCCGAGGGCGGCGCGGCCGAGCCGGGGAGGGACATGCCCATCGCTTCGCCGATGCAGGCCATGGTGTTGGCGGTGTACATGCCGCCGCAGGCGCCTTCGCCCGGGCAGATCGCCTTTTCGATGCGCGTCAGGTCTTCGAGGCTCATCTTGCCGGCGGCACAGGCGCCCACGGCTTCGAAGGCGTCAATGAGGGTGACCTCCTTTTCGGAGCCGTCCTCCAGCTTGACCCAGCCGGGCATGATGGAGCCGGCATAGAGAAAGACGGCTGCGAGGTCCAGGCGGGCGGCGGCCATGAGCATGCCGGGCAGGGACTTGTCGCAGCCGGCCAGCAGGACGGAGCCGTCGATGCGTTCGGCCTGCATGACGGTTTCCACGGAGTCGGCGATGACCTCGCGGGACACCAGCGAGAAGTGCATGCCCTCGTGCCCCATGGAGATGCCGTCCGAGACGGAGATGGTGCCGAACTGCATCGGGAACCCGCCGCCGGCGTGCACGCCTTCCTTGGCGCCCTGGGCAAGCCGGTTCAGGGAGAGGTTGCAGGGAGTGATTTCATTCCAGGAGCTGGCCACACCAATCTGCGGTTTGGCGAAGTCATCGTCGCCCATGCCGACCGCACGGAACATCCCGCGCGCGGGCGCGGCGTGGATTCCGTCGGTAACGACCCGGCTGCGGGGCTTGATGTCCGGTTTTGTCTCTATCGTTGGTTGGGTGTCCTCACTCATGGCTCAAAGTCTAGGGCTCCGTTGCGGGGCCCAACGACCCGGAAGTGAGCATTAAGCGTAAAACCGGGAATGTTTCGCCCAAATAGTGGACTTCCGTCTCACCTGATGGACGCATGGCCGCGACGCGGCTCAATTGAGGTGAGCGGCGTCACGCAGTTCCGGTGCTTCAGCGACCGACTGCGCTTCGGCTTTGAGCAGGGTGAGCACCTGCTGGATGGTGGTCCGGGCCGCCACGTCGGGACGAGCGAGCGCGACGATGCTGCGGCTGGCCCTGACCCCGGACAGCGGGCGCAGCACGAAGCCGCGGCCCTGGTTTTTCAGGGCCGTGTAGCGCGGCAGCAGACTAAGCCCGTGCCCCGCGCTGACCAGGGCCTCGAGGACCCGCAGGTCGGGGAATGTCTGGGCCCGGACCGCCGGGGAGTCGGCCTGCACCTCGATCTGGCGGAGCACCGTGTCGAAAGGGAACCCCTCAGGAACTCCCATCCACGGGAAGCCGATGACATCTTCGGCCCGCAGCGTCGACTTTCCCGCGAGCGCATGGCCCTCGGGGATGGCGACGTCGAGCGGCTCGTCGAGGAGCGGCACGACCGTCAGTCCCAGCCGGGCAAAAACGTCGGGCCCGTCGACGCTGTGTGCCAGCACGATGTCATAGTCGGACGTCAGGCCTGCGAATCCAGCCACGTTGGGGTCCTCGAAATGCGCCTGGAAGCGGAGGCCATCGATGGATTTGACGCGGTGCAGAAGGCCGGGGAGGAACATCTCGGCGGCGCTCGGGAAGAACGCGGCCTTGACATGGGTCTGCCAGCCGCGCCGGTAGGTATCAATGGTGGCCTCGGCGCGGGCCATGGCGGTGGAAACCTCCGCAGCCGCCCCCGCCATCGCGAGTCCGGCCTCGGTGAGTCGCACCCCCCGGCCCGACTTCTCCACGAGGACGACCCCCAGCTCCTCCTGCAGGGTCTTAAGCTGCTGCGAGACGGCGGAGGGCGTCACGTTCATGGCCTCCGCCGTGGCGCCGACTGTGCCGCGGTCAGCGAGCTCGCGGAGAATACGCAGCCTCTTGAAATCCATGAAATGAGGCTACAGGGCGGCGACAGGGAGGCTGGACAGCCCCCTTCGGGCGGACGTACGGTCAAGCGACGGCAACCTTGCCTCATGGACAGAAAGGCTCTGCTATGGATTGGATCATCTGGCTCGTCGTCATCGTGGCGATTGTCGCCATCGTCTGGTGGCTGCTTAACCGCAACAGCTCCCGCAGCAGCTCCGGCTCTGCGAAAAGCGGGGCCGCCGCCACCCGCGATTCCGCACCTCCCCACCTGCACGACGTCGACCATGACGCCTCCCACCGCGGCGCCCTTTCCGGTGGCGGTTCCGCCGCTTCCGCGTCGGCAGCCGGCCTTGCCTGGATGCCCACGGCGGCCGGCTTCAGCCAGGCCGACCCCGAAGCCGGACCGGAACCCGAGCCCGATGCCAGCGCGACCGCCGAGGATGCAGCGGCCGCCGAGGCGCACGCGAAGCGACGGGCGGCGGCGATGGAAGCGGGCGCTGCCAAGGCGGGCGCTGAGCAGCCGGGCGCTGAGCAGGCGGGCGCCGAGGTGGAGCCGGGCGCCGAGGTGGAGCCGGGCGCCGGTGCTGCGCCGACACCCGCCGGTAAAGCGGCCCGGGCCGAAAGTTCGCCGACAGAAGGCACTGAATGGGAAACCCAGTGGTCCGAGACCCCGCCGGCAGAACAGCATGCCGCCGTTCACCCGGCAGCCGGCCACCACGAGCCCGTCCAGGGCACCGGCCCCGGTGCCCACGTCACGGAAGCCTCCGCGGCAGCAGCAGGCGTCCCAGTGCACCACCCTGAGTACACCGAGCCCCACGCGCCCACCCTCCCCGGCGCCGAATCCGCCGCCGCGGAGACTGAGGCGGAGGCTGGCTTGGCCACGAAACCCGAGCGCGGGGCTTCCGTGTCCGTCCCGCCGCCGCTGCACGAGCAAGCCCCGGCTGCCCCCGGCCCTGCCCAGGCTGAGACCCGGCAGGCAGCCATGTCCTCGGCGGCGTCCGAGACGGCTGTGGGCCACACCGCCGAACCCGCCGGACATCTCGCCGTCGACCAGCCGTATGGCGAGGGATCGGCAGCACCGGCGCCGGACGGGAGCGGGCCCGAGGGCTTCGCGGTCAAGGGCATCGCCTCCTCGATGGTCTACCACGACGAGACCAGCCCGGCCTTCGAGGAAACCCGTGCCGAGGTCTGGTTCCTGTCCGCGGCGCATGCCGAGGCGGCGGGTTTCCGGCCGCCGCGGCGGACGCGGCAGTAGCCCGGTGAAGAGGCTGCCGGGGACCGGGGAACGGGTCCCGGGACGCCGATGATAGGGACGAGGGCAGGGCTGTGGGCGGGCCTACCGGTCGCCGCCGCACTTCTGCTAAGCGGCTGCACCCCGGGCGACGGGGGCAGCAGCGCTGTGACTGCCACCGCTCCCCCGGCCGGCGGCGGCACCGGGTCTCCTGGCCAGACCGTGTCTCCAGGCCAGGAGGGGTCCGCCGCCGCCGGGAACCGGCCGGGTGTCGACCAGCCGACGGTCGCCGAAAAGATCGATGCCGAACTGCAGCTGCCGTGGTCCACGGTCTTCCTGCCCGACGGCACCGCCGTCATTTCCGAACGCGACAGCGCCCGGCTCCGGAGCATCGCGCCCGGTTCAGGCAGCGGACCCGCCGGCACAATTGGAAGGGTGCCCGACGTTGTGCCCGGCGGCGAAGGCGGCTTGTTGGGGCTGGCCCTGTCCCCCGACTTCGCGAGCGACCGGCATCTCTTCGCCTTCTACACCTCCGCCAGTGACAACCGGATCGCCCGTCTGCGCCTGGAGGAGCGTGCCGGAAAGTTGGAGCTGGGACCGTCAGAGGTCATCTTCTCCGGAATCCCCAAGGCCTCCACGCACAACGGCGGCCGGATCCGGTTCGGACCGGACGGCCTGCTGTACGTCGGCACCGGCGATGCGCAGCGGCGCGGGCAGCCCCAGGACGTGAACGCCCTCGGCGGCAAGATCCTGCGCGTCACACCGGAGGGCCGCCCCGCGCCGGGCAATCCGTTCGGCGACAACCCGGTGTACAGCCTGGGCCACCGCAACGTGCAGGGGCTCGCCTGGGACGGCGCCGGCCGGCTGTGGTCCAGCGAATTCGGGCCCGACGTCGACGACGAGCTGAACCTGATCGTCCCCGGCGGCAACTACGGCTGGCCGGAGGTCACGGGCGCCCCGCGCCGCGCCGGTTTCCTCGACGCGAAAGTGGTGTGGCCATCGACGGCGGAGTCCTCTCCGAGCGGGCTTGAGATCGTGGGCAACACGGCCTACCTGGGCGCGCTCCGCGGCCGGCGGCTTTGGGCCGTCCCCCTGAACGGCGAATTCGCCGGAGATCCCGTGAGCTATTTCACAACGATCTACGGGAGGATTAGGGACGTCGCGCTGGCCCCGGACGGCCGCCTCTGGGTTCTCAGCAACAACAAGAACCCTGACTTTGTGCTGGTTTTGCAGCTGCCGGAGTAGCTCCCAGGTCACCTCCCGGCCCGATTTCACAGTCCGTCCAAACTCGTGTAGAGTTTCATGTCGTTGCGGAGAACAACGCGGGAACAAAAAGACCGCGGAGAACGAAAACAACAGATGCACCTCTAGCTCAACTGGCAGAGCAATTGACTCTTAATCAATGGGTTCCGGGTTCGAGTCCCGGGGGGTGCACCACAAAAACCCCGTCTTCACTGGCCGCTGGCCATGAGGGCGGGGTTTTGTTTTGCCTGCAGATCCCGCGAAGGGATATTTCGGGCCATTGATCCCGGCCGGACCGTGAAGTGCTACGGCTAAGAATTGCAGGCTGGACCCAGGCCAACCTCGGCATCCTCTCTTGTTTCGTGGCTATTCCCCTGGTTTTGGGATCCCGGCCCGGGGGCCCGAATACTGGCGTGCGACTCCGGCTGAAGCGCCCGGGAGCGGTCAGACAGCCACCGTCGCCGCGGGCAAAGTCAACGGGCGGAAATCGACATTCCACTACAGACCAGGTCAACGAACTCGGTGCAGGTATTTAGAGGAAATGACGTGACCATGAAACGCTCCATCAATCAGAGCGTTGCTACGACCATATGACTTTGCCGAGGGAGCCATTATCATCTGACGTATGCGTAAACAGATGTTCGTCCTCGGGGTGGCGGCAATCTTCCTGGCCGGCTGCTGGGCACCTTCACCTCAGCCGGAACAAACGACGGCGGCGCCGGCTACCACCTCAGCATCAGCCACGCCGACGCCTACTACGCCAGCGACAGGCGTAGCCGCGACAGATCTGAACTGGGGCACGCCGACCGCCGGCGACGAGTTCAACTATACCGGCGCACCGGACCCCGCAAAGTGGTCCGTGTACAACAGTGTCGGGCACGCGGGCAATGGCATTCGGAGTCCCCAGCAGGTCACAGTAGACGGTTCGAAAATGGTCATGACTGGAACACCGGACGGTACGACCGCTGGAATGAGCGCGAAGTTTGCGAACCAGAAGTACGGCCGGTGGGAGATCCGCGCGGCGGGTTCGGGTGACAATGAGTACCATATGGTGGCGCTCCTGTGGCCGGATAGTAGAAATTGGCCGTGTGACGGCGAGGTTGACTACGCGGAAACGGCTGGTGACTGGAACGCCATCAAGTTCTTCCACCACTATTCATGTTCGAATTCGCAGACGGCGGCGACCAAGGTTCTGGACGTTACTCAGTTCCACAACTACGCGGTTGACTGGTCTCCGAATGGGATCGTCGGCTACGTCGATGGGGTGAAGTGGTTTGAGGACAACGACCCCGCGCACCAGCCTCCCGGTCCGATGCACCAGACGCTACAACTGGACTGGTTCCCAGACAGCACTCCTGACGGCGCCGGCGAGATGCGAGTGGATTGGGTTCGCGTCTATGCGGCAGCCGCTCCCCCGCCGCTGGCATCGAGTGAGTCGTTTGAGTTCGCCGCCACCGGAGATATGAACCCTGCGGATAACACGTCGGCCACGTCGCACAGTGGTAAGAACGCGGCTAGCATCATCGCCGGTCTCAACGACGGTTCGCTGGATAACTTCCTTGCCCTGGGCGATTTCCAGTATGACAAGGGCACCTGTTCCGCGCTCGGGGCTTACGACGAGTTGTGGGGTCCGGCTAAGGCCAAGACGTACTGGACCGCTGGCCCGAATCATGATGTTGAACCCGGCGGGAATGACGTTGACCGGTACATGGATGGGCAGTGCGTGTCCACGGAGAAGAGCGCGACGAGCTCCGATCTGGGACGGTTCCAGGACGCACTTGAATGGTATTCTTTCGACAAGGGCAACTGGCACATTCTTGTGGCGCCTACGGCCACCTGGCGTTATGACGCTACGCGGGCGCGAGCGATGACCGCGGAGATGGATGCCGACCTGAAAGCGGCAAAGGCCGCTGGAAAGCACCTGGCGGTTATCTACCATGACCCGTATTTCACGAGCGACACGTCGAGCCATAAGCGCTTCTCTAAGGCGAAGCCGTGGATTGACGTGTTCTGGACGAACCGCGTTCGTGTGTTGCTGTCCGGCTCACAGCACAATTATGAGCGGACCTGCCCGATTAACAACCAGGACGAGTGCGTTGCAGACGGGATGCAACAATTTCAGGTGTCCACTGGTGGAGTCGGCCTCCGGGCGTTCACCAACAGCCCCTCTTATGTGGAGCGGAAGTTTAGCGACACATGGGGTCACCTACGGATGAGCCTCAAGGCTGACGGCTCTTATACGTGGGAATTCCATCCCGTTTCTGGCGCAATGCAGACCGACAGCGGGTCTCGAAGCCCTGCCTAAGTACGGAAGCACTGCCGGAACCTGCCGGGGCGGCTACGGTTTCCCCGTTCGTCGCCTCCTGTGAGTACGGTGCAGGCAACGGTTCCGGGGAAATCCTCGCCGTGGTGCTGCGACCCGGCAACGCCGGAGCGAGGAGCTCCGAGGACCACATCCGCGTCTTCCACACCGCTGTGGCCCAGCTGCCCGAGAGCTTCTTCACCGACACCGGAATTCTGGCCGTGGGGAATAAGGAAGCGTCGGATCCAGCTCCCGCGGGATTCAAGCCGCTAGAGTTCGCGGTCCAGCAAGGTGCGCCGGGCCGGGGTGGAGCACGTCAGGAACACCCCGATCTGGCAGTTCTCCACCCGGCCCGCGTGCCCGAATTCTGGCGCGCGACTCCGGCTGAGGCGCCGCCTACTTGAGGAATGCGGCCTTGTCCAGGATCGGGGCCCAGCCGGGACCGCCCGAACGGCGGTTGACATAGGGGAACAGGTCATCCCGCACAGCGTCCGGGTCCCCATCGGTAATCGAGAGCAGGCGTGGCCATGCCACCTCGCGGTGCAGGAACTCGGGCAGCACTGTGCCGGGGCGCCGGGGGTCCTCGTCGGACACGCCCAGGTGGAGGTCGCTGAGGAGCCAC
>NZ_JBVAYX010000026.1:0-48711 GCF_055412825.1 Pseudarthrobacter linnaei | reverse complement strand
GGTGATCGTGCCCCGCGCGAAGGCGGCGGGGAACGCCGCAGCTTCGGTGCTGGCGGTGCCGGTGACCGGAAACCGCCCTACAGCGGTGGCGATAACCGGAAACCCTTTGGCAGCCGTGATGACCGGCCCGCGCGCAGCTTTGACCGTGATGACCGGCCGGCCCGCAGCTTTGACCGTGATGACCGGCCGGCCCGCAGCTTTGACCGTGATGACCGGCCGGCCCGCAGCTTTGACCGCGGCGACTCCGGTCCCCGCCAGTTCGGCCGCGACCGGGCAGAAGACCGCCCCGTCCGCGTCCCTAACGCCCGGGACCTCCGCAGCGCCAACCGACCCGACCGCGAGCGTTCACCGCAGATCGACGACGACGTTACGGGCAAGGAACTGGACCGCGCCACTCAGCACCAGATCAAGACCCTCGAGGAAAACAGCGCCGAGTGGGTGGCCCGGCACCTCGTGATGGCCGGCCGCCTCATCGACGACGAACCGGAACTGGCCTTCCAGCACGCCCTCGCCGCCAGCCGGCGCGGAGGCCGTCTCGCGGCCGTCCGCGAAGCCGTGGGCCTGACGGCTTACGCCGCCGGCCACTACGGCGAAGCCCTGCGCGAATTCCGCACCTACCGTCGGATCAGCGGTTCCAACATGCACCTGCCTGTCATGGCCGACTGCGAACGTGGACTCGGCCGGCCCGACCGCGCCCTGGAAATGGCCCGCTCCGAGGAAGCCAAGGACCTCGACGCCCCCGGCAAGGCAGAACTGGCCATTGTGGCCGCCGGCGCGCGCACCGATCTGGACCAGCTCGATGCTGCCGTCTCCGAACTGGAAATCGCCCAGCTCGACATCAACCGGGCGTTCTCCTACAGCCCGCGGCTGTTCCGCGCCTACGCAGAAGCCCTCGCCGCAGTGGGCCGGACAGCCGAAGCGGAGAAGTGGCAGCGCCAGGCCGCCGTCGCCGAGAACGCCCTCGGCCTCGACGTCTCGGAAGATCCGGACATCATCGATCTTGGCTGGGACGAGGAAGAGGAAGCCCGCGAGGAACATCAGCAGCGCCGGCTCCTCGCCGAGCAGGCCGCCCAGCGGTCCGCCGCGGCTGCCCCGCAGGAAGAGTCGCCGCGTGCCGCCAGCGCCGGGGCCGTGGCCGGACTCCCGGAAACGGCTGCGGCAGCCAACACCCTCGACGAAGGAACCGACGACGCCGAATCCGACTTCTGGGAGTCCGACGACGCTGAGTCCGACGACGACTCCGTGGAAAAAGACGCTCTGGACCGCTCCGAGGTCCTCACCGGCGACGATTCCGGACTTGACGATTCCGGACTTGACGATTCCGGCGAGTCCGGAGACGACTCCGGACACAGCGAGTCCCACGACGCCGACTCCCGCGAGCCGGAACGCTCCGAGGGCTGATCCAAAATGGCCGCACCGGAGCTGATCTCCGCCTTCGACGCCCTGATCTCCGCCTTCGACGCCCTGCTCGCCGACCTCGACGGCGTCGTCTATGCGGGGCCGCACGCCATCCCTGGCGCCGTGGAATCATTGCGCCGGCTCGCCGGCATCGGCGTCGGCCTCGGCTACGTCACGAACAACGCCTCCCGGACGCCGGCGCAGGTGGCGCAGCACCTGCGCGATCTGGGTGCCCCGGCGGAGGACCGCCAGGTGGTCAGCTCCTCGCAGGCCGCGGGCGAACTGCTCGCTTCGCTGCTGCCGGCGGGTGCCCGCGTGCTGGTCACCGGCGGAGACTCGCTGGCCCAGGAGATTGAGCTCGCCGGCCTGGTAGCGGTCCGCAGCGAAGCGGAGCAGCCCGTCGCCGTCGTACAGGGATTCCATCCGGACCTCGGGTGGAAAGACCTCGCGGAAGCCGCCTACGTCATTGCCGGCGGGGCCCTGTGGGTGGCCACCAACACGGACATGTCCATTCCCCAGGCCCGCGGCATGGCACCGGGCAACGGGACGCTGGTTGCGGCCGTGGCCGCCGCCACCGGGCAGCGGCCCCTGGTGGCCGGCAAGCCGGAAGCGCCGCTGTTCCACGCCGCCGCGAAACGCCTGGCCGCAGACCGGCCGCTGGTCGTCGGCGACCGGCTGGACACCGACATCCTCGGCGGGAACAGGGCCGGCTTCGCCACCGTTGCGGTGCTGACCGGCGTCGACACCCGCGAAACGATCCTGGCCGCCCGCACGCTGGAACGGCCCGGCTACCTCATCAACGACCTCACGGACCTGTACCGCCCCTACCCGGCGGTTGCGTTCGACGCCGGGCAGCACCGCTGCGGCGCGGCCGCCGCCGTGGTGGACGGGCAGACGGTCCGGGTCAGCGGCGATCCCGGCGACCTTGACGCCTGGCGGGCCGCCTGTTCGGCCTGGTGGACCGCCAACCCCGAGACCGACACTGCCCTGGCACCGGTCCTCGAATGGCAGGATCACTAGACTGGGGACCATGACCGAGCCGAACCACATCGCCGGGACGGACCCCGCAGGGGAAAACGCCGCCCGGGTCACCTGGCCGGCGCTTCCGGCGGAAGCCGGCGGTGCCGCGGGGCATGATCCGTCCCGGGACCCCGCCGTCGGTGCACTTCTCCGCCGTCTCGGTGAACTGCCGGACCTCCCCGTGGCCCGTCACGGCGAGATCTACGCGCTCCTGCACGATGAACTGCTCGCGGCTCTCAACGAGCCCATCGCAGCACCACCAGCCACAGGTCCGGCCGCGGCCGGACCGACCACTTCACCAGGGGATGCCACAAATGAGCAGGCTTGACCAGGCCCTCGTCAGCCGCGGGCTGGCGAGGTCCCGCACCCATGCCGCCCGCCTCATCGCCGAAGGCAAGGTCAGCACGGACGGTGAGGTGCTGGCCAAGGCCTCGCAACAGGTCCACGACGGCACGGTCCTCAATGTCGCAGCCGCCGATGAGGACAACTACGTCAGCCGTGCCGGGCACAAACTGGCCGGCGCGCTGGACGCTTTTCCCGCCGTCGAGGTCGAGGGCAAGCGGTGCCTGGACGCCGGGGCCTCCACGGGCGGATTCACCGAGGTGCTGCTGCGCCGCGGTGCGGCCCGCGTCGTGGCCGTCGACGTCGGCCACGACCAGCTGGTCCCCGTAATCCGGCACGACCCGCGCGTTTCCGTCCACGAAGGCCTCAACGTCCGTTACATGACGCCGGATGAGATCGGCGGACCGGTGGCGGTGACGGTGGCGGACCTGTCCTTCATCTCCCTGACCCTCGTGCTGGCCCCCCTGGCGGCCTGCACCGAACCGGGCGGTGACCTCGTTCTGATGGTCAAACCGCAGTTCGAGATCGGCAAGGACCGGCTGGGCCGCACCGGCGTCGTCACCTCGGAGTGGGAGCGCCGGCTCGCCGTGGGCAAAGTCGCGGCGGAGGCCATGGACACCGGGCTGGAACTGAAAGGCCTCGCCAGCAGCCCGCTGCCCGGCCAGGACGGAAACGTCGAGTACTTCCTGTGGATAAAGCGCGGGATTCGAACAGACCTGCCTAAGATCGAAGAGCGGGACGCAGCCGTTGCTGCGTTACTCGGAACAATCTGGCCCAAGTACTAGAAGCACCAGAAGGCGGAACCCGATGAGCAGGCGTGTCCTCATCCTTGCCCACACAGGCCGTGAGGAGTCCCTCAAGGCTGCCTGGGAAGCGTGCGCCCAGCTCCACGACTCCGGCATCATTCCCGTGATGCTGAAATCCGAGCTCGGCGACATGGTCCGCTTCTTCGGCCGCCTCGACCAGCCCGTCGAGATCCTCCATGACCACGTGATGCTGCCCGACGTCGAACTCGTGATGGTGCTCGGCGGCGACGGGACCATCCTGCGCGCGGCGGAACTGGTGCGCGAGGTCGACGTGCCGCTGCTCGGCGTGAACCTTGGCCACGTGGGGTTCCTGGCCGAGAGCGAGCGGGCGGACCTGGCCCAGACCGTCGAATGGATCGCCAGCCGCGACTACACCGTGGAAGAACGGATGACCATCGACGTCCAGGTCTGGGTCCGCGGGCAGAAAATCTGGCACACCTGGGCCCTTAACGAAGCGGCGATTGAGAAAGGCAACCGGGAACGGATGCTCGAGGTTGTCACCGAGGTCGACGAACGCCCGCTGACCTCCTTCGGCTGCGACGGCGTCGTCCTCGCCACCCCCACGGGCTCCACCGCCTACGCCTTCTCCGCAGGCGGCCCGGTCGTGTGGCCCGAGGTCGAGGCGCTGCTGATTGTGCCGATCAGCGCCCACGCGCTCTTCGCCAAACCGCTGGTGGTCTCACCCCGGTCCCGGCTCGCCGTCGAAATCCTGAACCGCACCGATGCGCAGGGCGTGCTCTGGTGCGACGGCCGGCGCTCCGTGGACCTCCCGCCCGGCGCGCGCGTGGAAGTGACCCGCTCCGCCACGCCCGTCCGGCTTGCCCGCACCCACCAGACGCCCTTCTCCGGCCGTCTGGTCCGCAAATTCGAACTGCCCATACAGGGCTGGCGCGGACCGATGCCGCAAGCGGCCACGGTCCATACCGGGCCGGTGCCGGTGATCCGCACCCCCCGGCCGATGCCCCCGCTGCCCACACCGCCGCAGGCAGGGCCGCCGCACGCAGGGCCGGACGAGACTCCTGATCCATCGACTGCGAAGTGAACCATGCTTGAAGAACTGAGAATCCGCGACCTCGGTGTCATCACCGACGCCACGCTGCCCCTCGGCCCGGGCCTGAGCGTCGTGACCGGTGAAACCGGTGCCGGCAAGACCATGGTGGTGACCGCCGTCGGGCTGCTGCTCGGCGCACGCTCCGACGCCGGCGCCGTGCGCAGCGGCGCGAAAAGCGCCTCCGCGGAAGCGACGGTGAAGCTCGACGCCGGGCACCCGGCCGTGGCGCGCGCCCGTGAGGCCGGGGCCGAGGTCGAGGAGTTCGACGGCGGCGCGGAGCTGCTGCTCGCCCGCAGCGTGGGCGCGGACGGCCGCAGCCGCGCCTACCTCGGCGGCCGCGCCGCGCCGGTGGGGGTGCTAGGGGAGATCGGGGAAACCCTCGTGGTGGTCCACGGCCAGTCCGGGCAGATCCGGCTCAAGAGCCCGGTCGCGCAGCGCGGCGCCCTCGACAAGTTCGCGGGGGAGAGCCTCGCCGCAGCGCTCGGCAGCTACCAGGAGCTGTACGCCCAGTGGAAGTCCAGCCAGACCGAGCTGGACGGGCTCCGCAGCGCCGTCCGGGAACGCCTCCGCGAGGCCGAATCCCTCGAGGTGGCCCTGGCCGAGATCGACGCCGTCGACCCGCAGCCGGGAGAGGACGAATCACTCAAGGCGGAGGCCGTCAAGCTCGCCAACGTCGAGGAACTCCGGATCGCCGCCGCCACGGCACACCAGGCGCTCATCGCCGAGGACTTCGGTGACGGCGCCGACGCCACCGCACTGGTGGATGCCGCCAAACGCACCCTCGAGCACGTCGCCGAACACGACGAGGAACTCGGCTCGGCGGCCGCCCGGCTCGCTGAGGTGGGCTTCCTGCTCAACGACATCGCCACCGAACTCGCCAGCTACCAGGCCGCCCTCGACACCGAGGGCCCGGAACGGCTCGCCGAGATCGAGGACCGCCGGGGAGCCCTGGCGAAGCTGGTGCGCAAGTACGCTCCGAGCATCGACGAGGTGCTGGCCTGGGCCGAGCAGTCCCGGGCGCGGTTCCTGGAGCTGCAGGACGACTCCACCCGGATCGAGGCGCTGGAGGCCGGGGTGGCCCGCGCCGGGGCCGAGCTGGCCAAGCAGGCCGCCGGGATCAGCAAGCTCCGCAAGAAGGCCGCCAAAGACCTCTCCGCCCGCGTCAGCGCGGAACTCAAGGCCCTGGCGATGGCGGATGCCACCCTGGTCATCAACGTTGAATCCGGCGGGAAGCCGGGACCGCACGGCGCCGACGAAATCTCCTTCCTGCTCCAGCCGCACTCCGGCGCCCCCGCCCGCCCGCTGGGCAAAGGCGCCTCCGGTGGTGAACTGTCCCGCGTGATGCTCGCCATCGAAGTGGTGCTGGCCGCCGTCGACCCGGTCCCGACCTTCGTCTTCGACGAGGTTGACGCCGGCGTTGGCGGCCGTGCCGCCGTCGAGATCGGACGGCGGCTGGCGATGCTGGCCCGGCACGTCCAGGTGCTCGTGGTCACCCACCTGCCCCAGGTGGCGGCGTTCGCCGACCAGCACATCCGGGTCACCAAGACCTCCGTGCGCGGCGCTGACGGTGCCACCGCGACCGGCTTCACCTCCAGTGACGTCCGGCTCCTCGACGAGCCCGAACGCGTCCGGGAACTGGCCCGCATGCTCGCCGGCCAGGAGGACTCCGAATCCGCCCGGGCCCACGCCCAGGAGCTCCTCGACGACGCCCGGCCCCTGCCGCAGCAGGCCTGACCACCCCCGTGGGGCGCCCCCGCGCCGGGAGGGACAACCACAGCTGCTTGCCACGAACAGACCCCGGGAGGCTGAATTGGTGATAGGCTCGAACCCCGTGGTGCAGCGATCAAATTCCCGTGTAAATTCCCGGTTTCCGGGCTCGTCCAAGACGACCAAACACATCTTCGTCACCGGTGGTGTGGCGTCCTCGCTCGGTAAGGGACTGACGGCTTCGAGCCTCGGTCACCTCCTGCGGGCACGCGGCTTGTCTGTAACAATGCAAAAGCTCGATCCCTACCTGAATGTGGATCCGGGCACGATGAACCCCTTCCAGCACGGCGAAGTCTTCGTCACTGACGACGGCGCCGAAACGGACCTGGACATCGGCCACTACGAGCGCTTCCTCGATGAAAACCTCGAGGGCTCGGCCAACGTCACGACCGGCCAGGTCTACTCAACGGTCATCGCCAAGGAACGCCGCGGTGAATACCTCGGCGACACCGTTCAGGTCATCCCGCACATCACCGACGAGATCAAGCGCCGCATGCGGCTGCCCGCCGAGGGCAAGCACGCCCCCGACGTGATCATCACCGAAATTGGCGGCACCGTGGGCGACATCGAGTCGCAGCCGTTCCTGGAATCCGCCCGCCAGGTCCGCCAGGACATCGGCCGTGGCAATGTGTTTTTCCTGCACGTCTCCCTCGTGCCCTACATCGGCCCGTCGCAGGAACTGAAAACCAAGCCCACGCAGCACTCCGTTGCCGCGCTGCGCTCCATCGGCATCCAGCCCGAGGCGATCGTGATCCGCTCGGACCGCGAAGTCCCGCAGCCCATGCGCGACAAGATCGGCCGCATGTGCGACGTCGACATCGACGCCGTCATCGGCTGCCCGGACGCCCCGAGCATCTATGACATCCCGAAGACCCTGCACTCCCAGGGCCTGGACTCCTACATCGTCCGCGCGCTCGACCTTCCCTTCAAGGACGTGGACTGGACCAGCTGGGACCGGCTCCTCGATGCGGTCCACAACCCCAAGCACGAGGTTGAAATAGCCCTGGTCGGAAAGTACATCGACCTGCCGGACGCCTACCTGTCGGTGACCGAGGCCCTGCGCGCCGGCGGCTTCGCCAACGACACCAAGGTCAAGATCCGCTGGGTCCCCTCGGACGAATGCGAAACCCACGAGGGTGCGGTCAAGTCCCTGGACGGCGTCGACGCGATCTGCGTCCCGGGCGGCTTCGGCATCCGCGGACTCGAAGGCAAGCTCGGCGCGCTGAAGTACGCCCGTGAGAGCAAACTCCCGGTCCTGGGGCTCTGCCTGGGCCTGCAGTGCATGGTGATCGAGTACGCCCGCAACGTCGTCGGCCTTGAGGGCGCATCCTCGTCCGAGTTCGAGCCGGATTCGAAGTACCCGGTGATAGCCACGATGGAAGAGCAGCTGGACATCGTCGACGGCAAGGGCGACCTCGGCGGCACCATGCGCCTGGGCCTGTACGAGGCCAAGCTGGACGAGGGGTCCGTGGTCGCCGAGACCTACGGCACCACCACGGTCAGCGAACGGCACCGCCACCGCTACGAGGTCAACAACAAGTACCGCGAGCAGATCGCCGCCAAGGGACTGGTGTTCTCCGGAACATCGCCCGACGGCAAGCTCGTGGAGTACGTGGAGCTTCCCCGCGAAGTCCACCCGTACTACGTGGCCACGCAGGCGCACCCGGAGCTCAGCTCACGCCCGACCCGGCCGCACGCCCTGTTCTCCGGACTGGTGAAAGCCGCCCTGGAGCACCAGAAGGGCAACGGCAGCAAGGTCTCCAAGGCAGAGGCAGGCGCGGCCACGGGCGCTCCGGCCCCGGCCAAGCCGTCCCCGGCTGCGTCGAAGTAACCCCAACTGAATCAAAGGACGGCGCGATGCCCGGTACCCCTGAAACCCCCAATGCTGCACGGCAGGTTTCGGATGAACCGAGCCCGCGCCGTCTTTTGTCGTCCCGGACCGTCTACGAAGGCCGGATTTGGGACGTGGTCAGCGACAGCTTCCAGCTCCACGACGACGGCGACCCGCTCGTCCGCGACTACATCGAGCACCCCGGGGCGGTGGCGGTCCTGCCGATGAACGGCGCCGGCGAAGTGCTGCTGATCAAACAGTACCGGCACCCCGTCGGCATGGACCTGTGGGAGATCCCGGCCGGGCTCCTCGACGTTGAAGGCGAGGACTTCGTGGCCGGCGCGGCCCGGGAACTCGCCGAGGAGGCCGACCTGATCGCCGGGCACTGGAATGTGCTGGCCGATTTCTTCAATTCCCCCGGGTCCTCCAGCGAGGCCATCCGCATCTACCTCGCCCGGGACCTGAAGGACGTGCCCGGCCACGAACTCCACGTCCGCACCGACGAGGAAGCCGAAATCGAGCTGCACTGGATCCCGCTCGACGCGGCCGTCCGGGCCGTGCTGGAGGGGCGCCTGCACAACCCGTCCGCCGTCGTCGGAGTCCTCGCCGCCGCAGCCGCCCGGGCAGACGACTTCAAAAGCCTCCGCCCGGGCAACGCCCCGTGGCCAGCGCATCCCAGCCAGCGTTGATGATGGAACCGCTGACAGCCGACCCCCAGGCCCCCGCCCGGCCGCAGCCGGCGATCGACCGGGCCATGACGGACTACCTGCAGCACATGGGGGTGGAACGGGGACTCGCAGCCAACACCCTCTCCGCCTACCGGCGGGACCTCGCCCGGTACGCCCGGCACCTGGCCCACACCGGCCGCCAGCGCCCCGCCGAGATCACCCGGCACGACGTCACCTCTTTCGTCCAGGCGCTCTCCGACGGGTCCGACGGCGGCTCGGCCCTGGGCATCCGGTCGGCAGCACGGACGGTGGTGGCCGTGCGCGGGCTGCACAAGTTCTGGGCACTGGAGGGCGTGACGCCCACCGATCCGGCCAGCGACGTCCATCCGCCCATGCCCGGCAAGCGCCTGCCCAAGGCCATCAGCGTCGACGAGGTGACCAGAATCCTGGAGGCAGTCGGAACGGACACCGCCACCGGGCTGCGGGACCGGGCCCTGCTGGAGTTCCTGTATTCCACCGGCGCCCGGATCAGCGAAGCCGTGGGCCTCGACGTCGACGACATCTCCCTGCACACGGCAGGGGAAGCCGGGGAAGCCGGGCCGGCGATCGTCCGTCTCTTCGGCAAGGGATCCAAGGAACGGCTCGTCCCGCTGGGTTCCTTCGGCGCCCGCGCCCTGGACGCCTACCTCGTCCGCGGCCGGCCGCTGCTGTCCGCCAAGGGCAAAGGGACCCCTGCCCTGTTCCTGAACGCCCGCGGCGGACGGATCAGCCGGCAAAGCGCCTGGACCATCCTCAAGACCGCCGCGGAGAAGGCCCACATCACCAAGGACGTCTCACCCCATACCTTGCGGCACTCCTTCGCCACGCACCTGCTAGAAGGCGGCGCCGACGTCCGGGTGGTCCAGGAACTGCTGGGCCACGCCTCGGTCACCACCACGCAGGTCTATACCCTGGTCACGGCAGACACCCTGCGGGAGATCTACGCCGCCGCGCACCCCCGGGCGCTGGGCTGAGCCCCAGGAACGCGGCCCGCCGCTAGGCTTGGCTTCATGGCCTCCACCCCCGTCACCCTGTGTTTCCTGCTCCGCGCAACAGGCTCCCGCACCGAAGTGCTGCTGGGGCTCAAGCGGACCGGCTTCGGCACAGGCAAGATCGTCGGCATTGGCGGCCACGTCGAAGCGGGGGAGAGCGACGCCGAAGCCGTCGTCCGAGAAGTTTGGGAAGAAGCCGGAGTCCTCGTCCGGCAGGAGGACCTGGCCGACGCCGGCGTCGTCGAGTTCCTCTTTCCGACCCGCCCCGAGTGGAACATGTACTGCCGGCTCTTCACCACGCGGCGCTGGGAAGGCGAACCGGCGGAGAGCCCGGAAATAGCGCCCGAGTGGTTCGACACCGGGGCGCTGCCGCTGCATCTGATGTGGCAGGACGCGGAGCACTGGCTGCCGGCCGCCCTGGCCGGAGAGGTGCTCGACGTCGTGGTTGTCCTGAATGAGGACAACGAGAGTGTGGCATCGGTCAACGGACTGTCTGGGGGTCGATAGAGACGCTGGCCGGGGACCCAATAAACGCAACGGGGCGGCACAAAGACCGGGATGTTCTTCAGTTCGCGTCCTGGCTAAAACTGCAGCGCAGGCATTGCGGGTGTGAAGTGCGACGTGTCCGCCGCATCCCTCCGCCCGCCCGCTCCGGCGAGCCGTGACTGAAAGCCCCTGGTGTGCGGATAGCCTGCTGTCCGTATGTGCAAGAACTAATGGGAGCTGACATGGATTCGACACAAAGCAACGGCGCGGAAACGGCTGTCTTCAGTGACGACGGACCGCCGCGGGACCCCGCCGCCACGCGACGCCGGTGGCCATGGGTGGTTGCGATCGCAGCCACCGCCGTGGCCGCCGCCACGGCCGGTGTGCTGGTCGCCGGCAACCCGGGCTCCGAGCCGGCCGGAACGGCCGGAGGCGTGACGGCTCCCACCGCCTCCGCGTCGCAGCCGACGGGGCCGGGCAGGGCACCCTCGGTGAGCCCAAGCATGCAGCCGACTGTTCAGCCAACGTCCCCGGCAACGGAGGGAACCGTCGCCGGGCCTGCAGCCGGGCGCTACGACAGCTCCGCGGCCGGAGCCTCATTCGACCTGCCCGACGGCTGGACGGCGGAGGAGTCCACCGTCGGGTCCGCCGACAAGCCGGGAGCCCGCATCATCGTCTTCAACGAAGCCAGGATGCAGGTGGCGGAGCTCTATCACGGTGGCTCCGGCGGGGTTGGCGGCGCGTGCGGTCCCGGTCCCTACCCGATGACGGAGCTGGACACAGCGCCCGCCCTGGACAACCTGTGGGCCAGGGGAGCCGGCGTGCGGTTTTCCTACCGCGTCCTTGATATGCGGGCCGACGGCGGTGCCTTCGATTACCAAATAGGACTGGTCGACAAGGTAAACGGGCAGCTGAAGGACAGTTGCCTGATGTCCTCCTTCGTGGCCGGTGCGCCCCAGGGCACGCTGTCCTTTGCAGACCGGGCGGCCCAGAGTCCGGCGCACGATGACCCCATCTTCACCTCCATGGCCGAAGCCAGGGACTACCTGCTGACACCCGAGTACCGGAAGCTCAAAGGCATGATCCTCAGCCTGGAGATGCAGGACTAGCAAGAAACGACAAACGGGCCGGCCACCTCCCAGAGGTGACCGGCCCGCCGTCGTGCGTGCTGCAGGAACCGGGGCTAGGCCAGGTGCCGTTCCTCGACGCCGTTGTATTCGCTCAGCGGGCGGATCAGGGAATTCGCATCCAGCTGCTCCATGATGTGCGCGGTCCAGCCGGTGATGCGGCTGGCGACGAACAGCGGAGTGAAGGTCGGGGTGTCGAAACCCATCAGGTGGTACGTGGGACCGGCGGGGTAGTCGAGGTTGGGCTTGATGGCCTTGGCCTCGTCCATCGCCGACTCCAGACCGTTGTACAGCCCCAGCAGTTCCGGCCGGCCGTAGTACGCGATCATCTTGTCCAGGGCCGCCTTCATCGTGGGCACCCGGGAGTCGCCATGCTTGTACACGCGGTGCCCGAAGCCCATGACCTTCTTCTTCTGCGCCAGGGCGTCCTCCATCCACGTCTTCGCGCGGGTGGCGGCCTCATCCAGGGATTCCTCCGGACGGATGCCGATCTCATCGAAGGTATGCATGACGGCCTCGTTCGCGCCGCCGTGCAGGGGGCCCTTGAGCGCGCCGATCGCCCCGGTCACGGCCGAATGCAGGTCCGAGAGCGTCGAGGTGATCACACGGGCCGTGAACGTCGAGGCGTTGAAGGAGTGCTCGGCGTACAGGATCATCGAGACGTTGAAGGCCTCGACGACTTCCTGGACCGGCTCCTCGCCAAAGGCCATCCAGAGGAAGTTCGCGGAGTAGTCCAGATCGTCGCGGGGTTCCACGGCCTCCTGCCCGTGCCTGCGGCGCTGGTCGTAGGACACCACCGCGGGCATCGCGGCGAACAGGTCCGCCGCCTTGGCCATGTTCGCCTCGCGGGAGGAGTCCTCGGCGAGCGGGTGCCGGGCACCCATCACGGAGGCAGCCGTGCGGCAGACGTCCATCGGGTGCGAGGAAACCGGCAGCGCGTCGATGACCTGCTTGACCACGGGGTCCAGCGCGCGCCCGGCACGTTCCCGGGCCGTAAACTCCGCCAGCTGCTCCGGGTCCGGCAGTTCGCCGTTCCAGAGCAGGTAGGCGACTTCCTCAAAGCTGCACGTGGCGGCCAGTTCCTGCACGGGGTAGCCGCGGTACAGCAGTGAATTTGTGTCCGGGTTTACCTTGGAGACCGCGGTGTAATCCACCACGACGCCGGCGAGGCCCTTTTTGATCTCTTGTTCAGCCATGCTGAAACTCCTTTGTTCCTGTCGCCTGTTGAACCGGCCGGAGCCGGAAGTCCGATGCGGGGCTTACTGACCCGGGATCTGGAAATTGAATACCCCGGTATCGAAGCTGTTGTATGCCTCGTAGTCCACGAGGTCATACAAACGCGCCCGGGTCAGCATGTTCCCGACCTGGGCCTCCTGGGTACCGTCAGCCTTGATCGATTCCAGCGTACGCTCCGCAGCACCCATGGCACTACGGAGCAGCGTCACCGGATAGATGATCATGTTGACGCCGACGCCGGCGAGCTGTTCCACCGTGAACAGGGCGCTCTGCCCGAACTCGGTCATGTTGGCCAGGATCGGCACGTCCACGGCGTCACGGATCGCCTGGAACTCGCTGAGGTCCTTCATGGCCTCCGGGAAGATGGCGTCGGCCCCGGCCTCCACGAGCGCCCTGGCGCGGTCCTGCGTCGCCTTCAGCCCGTCCGTGGCACGGATGTCGGTCCGCGCCATGATCAGGAAGTTCGGGTCCCGCCGGGCGTCGGCCGCCGCGCGGATACGCTTGGTGGCCGTGTCCAGGTCCACCACGTTCTTGCCGTCGAGGTGGCCGCAGCGCTTGGGGTTGAACTGGTCCTCGATGTGCAGGCCGGCCAGGCCGGCGTTCTCGAGCTCCTGAACCGAGCGGGCCACGTTCATCGGCTCGCCGAAGCCGGTGTCGGCGTCGACGATGCTGGGCAGGTCCGTCATCCGGGCGATCTGCCCGGCGCGGGTGGCCACCTCGGTGAGCGTGGTCAGCCCGATGTCGGGCAGGCCCAGGTCATTGGCCAGGACGGCGCCGGAGATGTAGACCCCGGCGAAGCCCTTTTCCTCAATCAGCCGGGCCGAGAGCGGGTTGAACGCACCCGGAAACTGCTGGATCGTCCCGGAGGCCAGGAGCTCGCGGAAGCGGACCCGTTTCTGCTCCGGGGTGACCTTCGAGTACAGCATTTAGAAAAGTCCCTTCGGTGCGGCGGCCAGGTCGATCACGCCGTTGGCGGCCTGGATATTGAGCTGGTCCAGCTCACCGGCAGCCAGCTCGGGCAGGCGGGCGGCGGCGGCGAGGAAGCGTTCGATTTCCGCTTCGGTGACGAGGCCGGCGGCGAGGGTGCGGAACTTGTTCACGTACTGTTCCCGTGCGAACGGCCGGGCGCCCAGCGGGTGGGCGTCGGCGACGGCGATCTCGTCGGTGATGACCGTGCCGTCCTTGAGCGTGATGACAACGGTCCCGCCGAAGGCCTTCTCCGCGATGTCCAGGGAGTGGTAGCGCCGGGTCCATTCGGCGTCCTCGACGGTGGTGACCTTGTGCCACAGTTCCACGGTGTCCGGGCGCATGGCGCGCTCCGGGGCGTAAGAATCGACGTGGTGCCAGGCGCCGTCCTGCAGGGCGACCGTGAAGATGTACGGGATGGAGTGGTCCAGTGTTTCGCGGCTGGCCGTGGGGCTGTACTTCTGCGGATCGTTGGCGCCGGAGCCGATCACGTAGTGCGTGTGATGGCTGGTCTTGATCAGCACGGACTCCACGTTGGCCGGATCCGTGACCTCCGGGTGCCCGCCGTGGAGCTTGCGCGCCAGGTCGATCCAGGCCTGCGCCTGGTACTCGGCCGAGTGCTCCTTGGTGTAGGTGTCCATAATGGCGCGCTTGGCTTCGCCCGGTGTCGGCAGCGGCACAGTGTAGGAGGCGTCGGGGCCGTCCAGCATCCAGGCGATGACGCCGTCCTCGCCTTCGTAGATCGGCACGGGGGAGGTCTGGCCGCGCATGGCCCGGTCCGCGGACTCGACGGCCATCTTGCCGGCAAACGCCGGGGCGTGCGCCTTCCAGGTGGAGATCTCGCCCTTGCGGGACTGCCGGGTGGCGGTCGTGGTGTGCAGGGCCTGGCCGATGGACTGGAAGATGGTCTCGACGTCGAGTCCCAGCAGCGTGCCGATGCCGGCGGCCGCGGAGGGGCCGAGGTGCGCGACATGGTCGATCTTGTGCTTGTGCAGGCAGATGGCCTTGACCAGGTTGACCTGGATCTCATAGCCGGTGGCGATGCCGCGGATCAGGTCCTGGCCGCTGGAACCCACGTGCTGGGCGACGGCGAGGATCGGAGGAATGTTGTCGCCCGGGTGGGAGTACTCCGCGGCGAGGAAGGTGTCGTGGTAATCGAGCTCACGGACGGCCACACCGTTGGCCCAGGCAGCCCACTCGGGGGCCACCCGCTCATCGATGCCGAAGACCTTCGAGCCCTGGCCGCCGGTGGTGGGGCCGTGGGTCAGGGCCTGCGCGCGGGCCGCGACGATCGGGGCGCGGTTCAGCGACGCAATCGCAACCGAGGCGTTGTCGATCACCCGGTTGATCACCATGTCGGTGACCTCGTCGGAGACGGCGACGGGATCGGCGGCCACCTGGGCGATCTTGAAGGCGAGCTGGTCCTCGCGGGGCAGGTTTTCCTCGCTCTTGTAAACGCGGACGTGGTGTTCCTTGACCATGGTGCTCCTTTTATTGCGGTTTATTGAGGCGGGTTGCTATTGAGGTGTATGCGTGGCTTTGACGTGGGAAAGGCTGCGGTGCAGGTGGAGTGTGGTGGCGGCCTCTGCCAGCCGGGGATTGCCGGCGGCGATCGCCTCGGCGATGGCGGCATGTTCCGCGGCCGCCGCGGTGAGCCGTTCGGCGTCGTCGGCCGCCAGCCGGCGGACCCGGACCAGGTGGACGCGCAGGCTGCGCATCGCCTGGGCGAGGTAGGAGTTGTGGATTGCCGCGTCAATGGCTGCGTCCAGCCGTCCGACCAGCCCGTAGTAGTCGTGCCGGGCCGGATCCCCGGCGCTGATCAGCGAGGGGGCCTGGCACAGTTCGTTGCGGAGCTGTTCGAAGGTGGCGGCGTCGCCGCGATCGGCGGCCAGCGCCGCTGCCTTCCCCTCGAGGGTTTCGCGCAGCTCGAACAGTTCGTCGATGTCCTCCAGCGAGATGTCGGTAACGACGACGCCGCGGCCGCCCGCCGTCGTCGTCAGGCCCTCCGCGGTGAGCCGGCTCAGGGCCTCCCGCAGCGGGGTGCGGGAGATGCCGAGCCGCTCGGACTGCTCCACTTCGGCGAGCACTGTCCCCGGCGCCAGACGCCACTCGATGATGTCATCGCGCAGGGCCGCATAGGCCTTGTCGCTGGCGCGCATCCTGACTCCTTCGTTGGCTGACGTTGTCCACTGTATACACGAATCGTCATTTTGCCCAGCATTTGCCCGGAATTAGCGCCAAGTCCGGCAGCTTTGTATACACAAGCCTTGTGCCGGGACCCCGTACGGGGCTACCATGAGCACCATCACATCGTCGTGGACGGGACTCATTTTCATGGTTAGCAAGAACTACCGGGACAGCTACGCACGCAGCCTGGATACGCCCGAAGCATTCTGGCTGGAAGCCGCAGGGAAGATCTCGTGGACCACTCCACCGCAGCGTGCCCTCGATTCCAGCAGGAAGCCGCTGTACGACTGGTTCCCCGATGGCGTGCTCAACACGTCCTACAACGCGCTGGACCGCCACGTGGAGGAGGGGAGGGGCGGGCAGGACGCCCTGATCTATGACTCCGCCATGCTCGGCACGCAGCAGCGCTTCAGCTACGCGGAGCTCACGGACCTCGTCGCCCGTTTCGCCGGGGTCCTGCGCAGCCACGGCGTGGGCAAGGGCGACCGCGTCGTGATCTATATGCCGATGATCCCCGAGGCGGCCATCGCGATGCTCGCCACTGCCCGGCTCGGTGCCGTGCACTCCGTCGTCTTCGGCGGCTTCGCCCCCAAGGAACTCGCCGCCCGCATCCGCGACGCCGCCCCCGCCGCGGTGGTCACCGCCTCCGGCGGCATCGAACCCTCGCGCCGGATCGAGTACCTCCCCGCCGTCGGGGAAGCCCTCGGCCTGGCCGGGGTGCCGGAGACCCCCGTCCTGGTGAAGGGGCGCGAAGGCTTCGCCTCCTCGGTGGCCGACCACGCCGGCTGGCTGGACTGGGACACCGAGATGGCCTCGGCCGCGCCCGCCGCGCCGGTTGACGTCAAGGCCACCGACCCGCTGTACATCCTCTACACCTCGGGAACCACCGGCGCCCCCAAGGGCGTCGTACGTGACAACGGCGGCCACGCCGTGGCGCTCAGCTGGACCCTGGAGAACATCTACGACATCGGACCCGGCGACGTGATGTGGACGGCCTCCGACGTCGGCTGGGTGGTGGGGCATTCCTACATCGTGTACGGCCCGCTGCTGGCCGGCGCCACGACCGTCCTTTACGAAGGCAAGCCCGTGGGCACGCCCGACGCCGGGGCGTTCTGGCGCGTCATCCAGGACCACAAGGTCAACGTGCTGTTCACCGCGCCCACCGCCCTGCGCGCCATCCGGAAGGCCGACCCCGAGGCCGGTCTGCTCGGCGGGTATGACATTTCCAGCCTGCGCACCCTGTTTGCCGCGGGCGAACGGCTCGACACCGACACCTTCCATTGGGCCTCCCGGATCCTGGGCGTCCCGGTCGTGGACCACTGGTGGCAGACCGAGACCGGCTGGGCCATCTGCGCCAACCCGCGCGGGCTCGATGGCCTGCCGATCAAGGCAGGCTCGCCCAGTGTGCCGATGCCCGGCTTCAAGCTGAACATCATCGACGGAGCTGGGGCGGACGTCGAGGCCGGAATGGAGGGCAACATCGTGCTGGAACTTCCGCTGCCACCGGGCACGCTGACGACGCTCTGGCGCAACGATGAGCGCTACATCTCCTCCTACCTGCAGGCGTTCGAGGGCTACTACGCCACCGGCGACTCCGGCTACCGGGATGAGGACGGCTACCTCTTCGTGATGGGCCGCACCGACGACATCATCAACGTCGCCGGCCACCGCCTGTCCACCGGCGCCATGGAACAGGTCATCGGCCAGCACCCGGCCGTTGCCGAATGTGCCGTGATTGGACTCGCGGACCCGTTGAAGGGCCAGCGTCCCAGCGGCTATGTGGTGCTGAAGTCAGGGGTCGATGTGCCCGAGGAGATCCTGGTCAAGGACCTCATCGCCCTGGTCCGGCGCGACATCGGCGCCGTCGCCGACTTCAAGCACGTCACCGTGGTGGAAGCCCTGCCCAAGACCCGCTCCGGCAAGATCCTGCGCAAGACCATGCGCCAGATTGCCGACGGCGAGGACTACGTGGTGCCCTCGACGATCGAGGACGCCGGCGTGATCGACCAGCTCATCGGAACGCTCCGGCCCGCCGCCACGAAGTGACGGCCCGGGCGTCCGTTACGGCGCCGTCCGGGTCCAGCGGTACTCGTTCTCCGGCCGGCCGGGCGCGCCGTAGCGCGCGGACCGGGTGACCGTGCCAGCGTCGGCGAGGTATTCCAGATAGCGCCGGGCTGTCACCCTGGACATGCCCAGGGCGTCCATCACCTCGCTGGCCGACACGGCGCCGGACTGCAGCTTCAGAAAGTCCTGCACCGATTCCAGCGTGGACGCGGCCAGCCCCTTGGGCAGCGGCAGTTCCGAGGGCGCCCGCAGGCTCGCGAAGGCCTGGTCCACGTCGCTCTGCGACGCGCCGGGGCCGGCGTTCCCGGCGGCGGGGGAGGCCAGCTGCTCCCGGAAGAGCCGGTAGCTGGTGAGCTTGTCCGCGAAGGTGGCGAACGTGAAGGGCTTAATCAGGTACTGCACCACGCCGGTGGCCACCGCGCTGCGGACGATGTTCAGTTCCCGGACGGCGGTGATGGCGATGATGTCCGCGAACAGTCCGGCGGAACGCATCCGGCGGGCGATGTCGAGGCCATGCAGGTCCGGCAGGTTCATGTCCAGCAGGACCAGGTCCACCGGGGTGCCCGCCGCCGCGAAGTCCGTCATCAGCCGCAGCGCTGACTGCCCGTCCGGGGCCGTGCCCGCCAGCGTGAATCCCTCCAGTCGGCCGGTATAGGCGGCGTGGGCGGCCGCGGCGATGGGCTCGTCTTCGACTACGAGTACACGGATGTCGCTCATTGCTGTCCCTCGCTGGTCAGTGAAGCCGGCGTTGCTGCCGCCGGCGCAGCCGTTGGCAGCGTGACACGGAACAGCGCCCCGGCCGGGCTGGTGATTGTCATGGTACCGCCCAGCCGCTGCACCGCCTGGCGGACCAGGGCCAGGCCGAGGCCCCGGCCGAACGGCCCTGCGGCTTTGGTGCTGAAGCCGTGCCGGAAGATGTCCTCGACGGCCTGCGGATCGATCCCCGGCCCGCTGTCCTCCACCGTGATCTCCAGGGCTCCGGCGGACGTTTCGACCGTGAGCTCGACGAGTTTCGGGGCCGGGGCCTCGGCCGCGGCGTCGATGGCATTGTCCAGCAGATTGCCCAGGATCGCCACGAGGTCCTGCACGGCCAGCCCGGACACGCCGGCCGGGCCGCTCCCGGTCTCCGCGGTGTTCAGGGTCAGCTCGACGCCGCGCTCGTGGGCTTCTGCGGCCTTGCCCATGATGAGCGCGCCGAGCACGGGCTCCTCCAGCGAGCCCACCACATCATCGGTCAGCCGCTGGCTCAGCTCAAGGTCCTGGGTGGCAAAGTCCAGGGCCTCCGCGCCGCGCCCCAGCTCCATCAGCGAGACGATGGTGTGGAGCCGGTTGGCGTGCTCGTGGGTCTGGGCGCGCAGGGCATCGGAGAGGGTGCGCATGGTTTCCAGCTCGCTGCCCAGCGACTCGATTTCGGTGCGGTCCCGGATCGTGGCCACGGTCCCGTACACGGCCGCGCTGCTGCGCCCGCCGGCGGAACCGGGCCCGACGGCCGGCCCCTGGTTCACCACGAGGATCCGCGGGCCGGTCAGGTGGATCTCGTCGAGGGCGGTCCGGCCCGATTCGAACAGCTCCCTGAGGCTGGGGGCCAGCGGGAGCTCCGCGAGCGACGGCGCCTCCTGCCGCCCGCCGCCGGCCCGTGCGCCGGCGCCGTCGGACGCGCGGGGAGTGAGCCCCAGCAGTTCGGCGGTCTGGTCGTTGTACATCACCACCTTGCCCTTGGGATCGATCAGGATGACGCCTTCGCGGACCGAGTGCAGGACCGATTCGTAGTAGGCGAAAAGCTGGGCGAGCTGCTCCGGTCCCCAGCCGCGGGTGACCTGGCGCAGGTACCGCCCCAGCAGCCAGGACGCCACCGCTCCGCCTGCCAGCAGGGCCAGCCCGATGGCCGCGAGCGCCGGCAGCCTGCCGGAGACGGCGATGTCCACGGTGCGCACGGTCACGCCCGCCGCCACCAGCGCCCGCACCGTGCCGTCCGCGTCCCTGACCGGGGCGATGGTACGCACCGAGGGGCCAAGTGTGCCGGCCGTAATCTCGGTGAACACCTGCCCGTCCAGGGCGGCATCGATCGAGCCGATATAGGGTTTCCCGAGTTCCTCTTCCCGGGGGTGGGTCCACCGGGTGCGGTCCGGTGCCATGATCGTGATGAAATCCGCGTCCGCGTCCGCTGTCACCTTCAGGGCGTAAGGCTGCAGCAGGGCGGTGGGATCCGCGGTGTCCGCCGCCTCCAGAACGTGGGGGCTGTCCGCCACCGCCGTCGCGACGGCGGCCATCCGCCGGCCGGCCTCGTCGTAGGCGTGGTCTCGCGCATCAACGAACGTCGCCGTCCCGACGATCGCCGTGAGGGCCAGCATAAACAGCAGATGGGCAACAAACAGCCGTCTGGCGATGCTCCAGCGGTGGATCATCCACACCTTCCATGACCAATATGAACGCAACGGTGATGCGCGTCACTCCATCCCCAATGATGGTGGGACACGCAGAACGGACGCGATGGGCCTACAGCCTGTGCCGCACCGACGTCCAGCCTATCCAAGGAGAACACCATGACCTCTCGAAGAGGAGAGTCGGCGGCATCGGCCGCGACACCGGTCAAGAAGCGCAAGGGTCTCGACAAGTCCCATTATCTCTACATCGCGGTCATCGCGGCCGTCATCCTCGGCGCCCTGGTCGGGCTGATGTTCCCCGAGTTCGCCAAGTCCCTGAAGCCGCTGGGCGACGGGTTCATCAAGCTCATCAAGATGATGATCGGCCCGGTCATCTTCTGCACCATTGTGCTGGGCATCGGTTCGATCGCCAAGGCGGCCACGGTCGGCAAGGTCGGCGGCCTGGCCCTGGGCTACTTCATGGTGATGTCCACGTTCGCGCTGGCCATCGGCCTCGTCGTCGGCAACCTGATCCACCCGGGCGAGGGCCTCAAGCTCGCCCCCTACGACCCGAGCAAGAAGGCGGCCACGGACAGCACGGTCGAGTTCCTGCTGGGCATCATCCCGGGTGACATCCCGGTCCTGCCGACCCTGCTCGCCGCGCTGCTGGTCGGTTTCGCCCTCCAGCAGATGGGCACCCAGGGCGCTCCGATCCTCAAGGCCGTCGGCTACGGCCAGGCCCTCGTCTTCCGCATCCTGGTCATGATCATGTGGCTGGCCCCGGTCGGAGCCTTCGGGGCGATCGCCGCCGTCGTCGGTGCCACCGGCATGCAGGCCATCCTCAGCATGGCCACCCTGATGGGCGCCTTCTACATCACCTGCGCCCTGTTCATCGTGGTGATCCTCGGCGGCCTGCTCAAGGTCGTCGCCGGACTCAACATCTTCCGGCTGATGAAGTACCTCGGCCGTGAATACCTGCTGATCTTCTCCACCTCGTCCTCCGAAGCCGCCCTGCCCCGCCTGATCGCGAAGATGGAACACCTCGGTGTGTCCAAGCCCGTCGTCGGCGTCACGGTCCCGACCGGCTACTCCTTCAACCTCGACGGGACCGCCATCTACCTGACCATGGCTTCCCTGTTCGTCGCCAACGCCATGGGCACCCCGCTGGACCTCGGCGCCCAGGTCTCGCTGCTGATCTTCATGATCATCGCCTCCAAGGGCGCTGCCGGAGTCACCGGAGCCGGCCTGGCCACCCTGGCTGCCGGGCTCCAGGCCCACAAGCCGGAACTGCTCGGCGGCGTCGGCATGATCGTGGGCATCGACCGCTTCATGTCCGAGGCCCGCGCCCTGACCAACTTCACCGGCAACGCCGTTGCCACCGTCCTGATCGGCACCTGGGTCAAGGAGATCGACGGCGCCCAGGTCGAGCGGGTCCTCTCCGGAAGCGAACCGTTCGACGAACAGACCATGATCGCCGGACACGGCGCACCCGAGGAAGCACCGGCACCGGCACAGCCCGTCCTGGCCAACGCCTGAGCTGATCCAGCACCCCTCACGAACCACCAATGACCGCCCGGACGCCGCCAGCGTCCGGGCGGTTTTTCGCGCCGCGACGGGAACCTTCGACTTCTACCAGAGGGTTGAGGCTCAAAGATTGGCCGCTGTCAAGGTCCGCGGAATACCGTGTCGGGCGCTGTAACCTTGGGAGGAATAAGATCGGCGCTGGACCTCCAGGGCTTCAATATCAAGCACGCAGCAATATCAAGCACGACAATCACCAGGCACGACCATCACCGTCATCGAAAGTGTGGATAGATACGTGAGCAGCGAACAGGGTTCAGCAACTCTGGAAGGCACCGGACTCGATCTGGAAGACGCCGTCATGGGCCCCACCGGGCGCCCTCACCGCGACTTTCCGGAGCCGGCACCGCTGTCATCCCACGGTCCCGCGCGGGTCATCGCCATGGTCAACCAGAAGGGCGGAGTGGGGAAAACCACCTCCACCATCAACCTCGCGGCCGCGCTGGCGGAATTCGGCCGCCGGGTGCTTGTGGTGGACTTCGACCCGCAGGGTGCCCTCTCCGCAGGCCTGGGCATCAACCCGCACGAACTGGACCTCACGGTCTACAACGTCCTGATGGACCGCAAGGTCGACATCCGCGATGCCATCCACAAAACCGGCGTGGACAACCTGGACCTGCTGCCGGCCAACATCGACCTCTCCGCCGCGGAGGTCCAGCTCGTCAACGAGGTCGCCCGCGAACAGGTGCTGGACCGGGCCCTGAAGAAGGTCGAGGATGACTACGACGTCGTCCTGATCGACTGCCAGCCCTCCCTGGGCCTGCTCACGGTCAACGCCCTGACGGCCTCCCACGGCGTCATCATCCCGCTGATCTGCGAGTTCTTCGCGCTGCGCGCCGTCGCGCTGCTGGTGGAGACCATCGACAAGGTCCAGGACCGGCTGAATCCGCGGCTCCAGGTCGACGGCGTCCTCGCCACCATGTACGACGCCCGCACCCTGCACAGCCGCGAGGTGATCTCCCGCCTGGTGGAGGCGTTCGGCGACAAGGTCTTCGAAACCGTCATCAAGCGGTCCATCAAGTTCGCTGACGCCACTGTCGCGGCGGAGCCGATCACCAGTTACGCCGGCAACCACATCGGCGCCGACGCCTACCGCAACCTGGCCAAGGAACTGATCTCGCGCGGCGGCGCGCCCTAGTCAGGGCCGTGGCAGCGACAGGGACCCCGACGGCGGAGCTTTCCCCGGCCGGGAAGAAACCCGGCTTCGAGGTCCGGCTGGCCAACTTCACCGGCCCCTTCGACCTCCTCCTGGGTCTGATCTCGAAACACCAGCTGGACATCACGGAGGTGGCACTTTCCACCGTCACCGATGAGTTCATCAAGTACATCAAACGCCTGCAGAACCTGGGCGAGGAATGGGCCCTTGATGAAGCCAGCGAATTCCTCGTTATCGCCGCCACGCTGCTCGACCTCAAGGCAGCCCGGCTGCTGCCGGCCGGCGAAGTCGAGGACGAGGACGACATTGCCCTGCTCGAGGCGCGCGACCTGCTCTTCGCCCGGCTCCTGCAGTACAAGGCGTTCAAGCACGTCGCCGGCATGATCGGGTCCACCCTCGAGCTCGAGGGCCGCCGCTACCCGCGCCAGGTCGCGCTCGAAGGGCACTTCGCGGCGCTGCTTCCGGAGCTGCTCTGGAAGCACACCCCACAGCAGTTCGCCGCGCTGGCCAGGAAGGCCCTCACGGCCAAGGACACCGCGCCTACCGAGGTCGGCGTCGCCCACCTCCACGGCAGCCCTGTCAGCGTCAGGGAGCAGGCCGAACTGCTGGGCCTCCGGCTGCAGCGCGGCGCCCCGCTGACCTTCCGGGCGCTGATCGCGGACGCAGAATCCACCCTCGTGGTGGTGGCACGCTTCCTGGCGCTGCTGGAGCTGTTCCGGGACAAGGCGGTGGCCTTCGAGCAGCTGCAGGCGCTGGGGGAGCTGACGGTCCGCTGGACCGCCGACGGCGGGTCCTGGCGCAGCGACACACTCAGCGAAGAATATGAGGAGCAGCAGTGAACGATGACCGGTCCGGACACGGCGCTGACAACGCGGCAGCAGACAACGCCGGTCCCGGCGTCGACGGCCTGCCCGGCGGCGGCCGGGCAGCCCTCGAAGCCGTCCTGATGGTGATCGACGAGCCGGCGACGGCGGCCGAACTCGCCTCCGGGCTGAACCTGACCGTCGACGTCGTCGAGAAACTGCTCGCGGAACTGCAGCAGGAGTATAACGGCTATACTGTTAATGCCCCGGATGTGCACGACGCCAGTTTCAACGGCTTCGGTGCCACCCCCCGGGGCTTTGAATTGCGGAATATCGCCGGAGGCTGGCGGATCTATTCCCGCGCTGAGTTCGCCGATATCGTCGGTGGATTCGTGCTGGAGGGACAGACAGCCAGGCTGACGCAGGCGGCGCTCGAAACGCTCGCCGTCATCGCTTACCGCCAGCCCGTATCAAGGGCGCGGGTGTCTGCAATTCGAGGAGTCAATGTTGACTCTGTCGTGCGGACGCTGACGCAGCGGGGGCTGATCGAGGACTCGGGAACAGATCCCGAATCCGGGGCCATCCTCTACCGCACGACGTCGTATTTCCTGGAGCGGATGGGAATCGGCTCGGTGGCGGAATTGCCGCAACTTTCACCCCATCTTCCGGGGCTGGAAGGCATCGAAGAGTTCTACGACGCAGCAAGAATGTAGGCAGGAACAACTGCCTGCGCACCAGTAACCACCAGGGCAGAAGCTTTTTGCCCCAGCAGGCGGGTGTTGTCGGGAGACAGCGGCCGTCGGCCAACAAACGAAGGACGGGTCATGACACAGGCGGGACGCCAGGGTTCACCACGTAACGGTTCGGGACGCAACAGTGCCGGACAAAACTCAGCGCAGGGCTCAGGCCGCGGCGCACCGGGCGGCTCAGGCCGCGGCGGCGGAGCCGACTACAAGGGCGGCTCAGGCCGCGGCGCGCAGGGCGGCGGAAGCCGCACCGGGGGCGCAGGCTTCAAGGGCGGCGGAGACCGCCCCTTCAAGCACCCCAAGCCCCGCGAAGAGGCCTTCATCGATCCGGACCTGCAGGGTCCTGATGGCACGCTGCCGGCAGGCAGGCCGGTTTCCGGCGACTGGAAGTCCAAGGCTCCCTCCGGCAAGGAGGCAGCCCGGAAGGCCGCCGCCCGCAAGCCCGGCTTCGGCAAGGCCCCCGGCACGCCCGGTGCGCTCAAGCCCAAGCCGCGCACCGGCGCCCCCAAGGCCGTCGGCCCCCGCGCCTTCGGCAGCGAACGCTTCGGCCAGAACCTCGGGCCCGTGCGCAAGCCGGCCCGCAAGCGCGGCCCCCGCGCCGAGGTGCCCCAGTCCGACCTGCACGACCAGGACGGCATCCGCCTCCAGAAGGTCATGGCCTCGGCCGGCGTCGCCTCACGGCGTGTCTGCGAGGAAATGATCGCCGAGGGCCGGGTTGAGGTCGACGGCCAGGTCGTCACCGAGCTCGGCGTCCGCGTCGACCCGAAGAACGCCGTGATCCACGTGGACGGGCTGCGCATCCAGCTCGACGAGAACATGGTTTACATGGTGTTCAACAAGCCCAAGGGGGTTGTCTCCACGATGGAAGACCCGGACGGCCGCCCCTGCATCAGCGACTTCGTCCGCAACAGCCACGGCGAACGCCTGTTCCACGTCGGACGCCTCGACGTGTCCACCGAGGGGCTGCTGCTGCTGACGAACGACGGCGAACTCGCCAACCGCCTGACGCACCCCTCCTACGAAGTGCCCAAGACCTACCTGGTCCAGGTCCGCGGGCCGTTCCCGCAGGGCATCGGCGCCGAGCTCAAGGCCGGCGTCGAACTCGAGGACGGCATCGCATCGGTTGACTCCTTCAAGCTGGTGGACTCCACCCCGGGCCACGTGCTGATCGAGGTCGTGCTGCACTCGGGCAAGAACCGGATCGTCCGTCGTCTTTTCGACGCCGTCGGTTTCCCGGTGCTCCGCCTGGTCCGCGTGAAGGTCGGCCCCATCGGCCTGGGCGACCAGCGCCAGGGCAGCATCCGCAACCTCGGCAAGCAGGAAGTCGGCCACCTGCTGGCATCCGTAGGGCTCTAGGCATGTCCGCCTTTCGCACCCACGGCCGCGGCCACCTCAACGGCCCGGTGGTGGTCGTGGGGACCGGGCTCCTTGGCACCAGCATCGGGCTGGGGCTGCGGGGCCGCGGAGTGGCAGTCTTCCTCTCCGACCCTTCGCCCACGAACCAGGCCGTCGCCGTCGATATCGGCGCGGGCCTGCCTTTGGCGCGCCTTGACGGCGAGCAGCCGGAACTCGTGGTGGTCGCTGCACCGCCCGACGTCACGGCGGACGTGGTGGAACGCGCCCTCAAGGACTATCCGGCGGCCACAGTCGTGGACATTGCCAGCGTGAAGGCGGCCATCCTGGCCGAGCTCCGCGCCCGGGGCGCTGACCTCGGCCGCTACGTGGGCACCCACCCGATGGCCGGCCGGGAAAAGTCGGGCCCGGTCGCAGCCCGCGGTGAGCTCTTCACCTCGATGCCGTGGGTCCTGTGCCCCGCGGACGAGACCCTGCCCCAGTCCCTGCAGGCGGCGCGCGCACTGGCCGTGGACCTGGGCGCCGTGGTGTCCGAATTCGGCGCCGAGGAACACGACGAGGCCGTGGCGCTGGTGTCGCACGTGCCGCAGGTGGTGTCCTCGCTCGTGGCCAGCCGGCTGCAGGGCACGCCCCTGCACGCGCTGTCCCTCGCCGGGAACGGCCTGCGGGACGTCACCCGGATCGCGGCAAGTGATCCGACCCTGTGGGTGCAAATCCTCGGCGCGAACGCGGACAAGGTAGTCGAGATCCTGCACGGGGTCCGCGAGGACCTCAACCGGCTCATCGGGACGCTTGAGAACCCGACTGCGCCCGGTGCCCGGCTCGACCTTGCCCAGCTGATCAGCGAAGGCAACGCAGGCCAGGCCCGCATCCCGGGCAAACACGGCGGACCTCCGCAGGCCTACTCCTGGCTGACCGTCCTGGTGGATGACACGCCTGGACAGATCGCCAGGCTGCTGACGGAGATCGGCGAGATCGGCGTCAACCTCGAGGACCTCCGGCTCGACCACTCCTCCGGCCAGAACGTGGGCATGGTGGAAATCTCCGTGCTGCCGAACAAGCACGAACTGTTAATCGAAGCCCTCAATGACCGTGGATGGCGGGTACTCCAGTAATGACCCAGGAACTTATCGAAACCGTGGACGTCCTCCGCCCCGGAAAGAGCCTTGTCGTCGCCATCGACGGGCCGTCCGGATCGGGCAAGTCCAGCGTCAGTAAAGAGGTGGCACGCCGGCTCAAACTGGCCTACCTCGATACCGGCGCCATGTACCGTGCCCTGACCTGGTTCTGCCTGGACAGCGGCACGGACCTGGGCGACGGCGCCGCCGTCGAGGCCGCCTCCAAAAGCTTCCCGCTGGACATCAGCACCAGCCCGCTGGAGGAACACGTGCTGGTCGGCGGCACCGACGTCACCCTCGCGATCCGCGAACCGTCGATCTCCGCCGCCGTCAGCGCCGTCGCCACCACCCTCGGCGCCCGCACCGAGCTGATCCGCCGGCAGCGCGAGCTGATCGAAAAGCACCACCGCCGCATGGTGGTCGAAGGCCGGGACATCACCACCGTCGTCGCGCCCCACGCCGAGGTGCGGATGCTCCTCACCGCGAGCGAAGAAGCGCGACTGCGCCGCCGCGGCATCCAGCTCGGCGGCAGCCAGAGCGTCGAACAGCTCGCAGCGCAGGTCACCGGACGCGACGCGAAGGACTCGACCGTGGTGAACTTCACCCGGGCAGCCGACGGTGTGGTGACGTTGGACTCCTCGGAGCTCGACTTCGCCGAAACCGTCGACGCCGCGCTCAGTATCGTGGACAGCATCGTCAACCATCAGGGCCTCCACCGTGACTGACGCCGCGCAGCAGCCGGCTGTTCCGTCCGCGGCCCGGGCCACGCTGCCGGCCCGCTGGACCACCATCTGGAGCCGGCCCGTGGGCTGGACCCTGAACCATGTCCTCTACCGGACGTCGGTCACCGGGCGGTCCAACGTGCCGGCGACAGGTCCGGTGATCTTCGCCGGCAACCACATCAGTTTCCTGGACGGACCGGTGATGTTCGGGGCGTCACCGCGCGCCATGCACATCCTGGTCAAGCAGGAAATGTTCACCGGCTTCCTCGGCCGCGTGCTGCGGGCCTCCGGGCAGCTGGCGGTGGACCGCTCGGGCGACCGGGCGGCGCTCCTCGCAGCCAAGGGTGTGCTCGACGCCGGACGGTGCGTCGGCATTCTGCCCGAAGGCACGCGGGGGAGTGGTGAAGCCTCCGCCATCAACAAAGGGGTGGCCTGGCTCGCCCTGAACTCCGGCGCGACCGTGGTGCCCGTGGCCATCCTCGGGACCCGGACGGGCGGGGAACACCTCGACGCCGTGCCCAGGCTGCGCCGGAGGCTGCACGTCAGCTTCGGCGGAGCCCTCAATGTCAGCCGCAGGCCCGGCGAGACCGGGCGTGTTTCAATGGACAGGGCCGGAACCGAGATCCGCGCCGCGCTGGCCCGCCATGTCCAGGACTCGATCCAAAGAACCGGGCAGCCCTTGCCCGACGCGGATTCCCCGCAAGAACGTCATGAAGCAGTAGCCGGGACGCCGGCAGATCACCCCATAAGGAAAGTGCAATGAGCGATACGACTCAAACCTCCGGCCAATTTGGCGCCGGCGAAGACGAATACACGCCCACCGGCACGGACCAGGTGGCCGAGCACCTTGCCGCCCTGGACGATGAGGAAGCCGAGGTCCGCGCGGCCTCCCTCCGGGCCGGCCTGGACGACTACGATCTGGACGAAGACGACGCCGCCCTCCTGAGTGGCGAGTACGACGATGAGGAATTCGACGGTCCGGTCAAGCTTGATCCGGTCCTGGCCATCATCGGCCGGCCCAATGTGGGCAAGTCCACCCTGGTGAACCGCATCCTGGGCCGCCGCGAAGCCGTGGTGGAAGACACCCCGGGCGTCACGCGCGACCGGGTGATGTACTCGGCCACCTGGAACGGCCGGAACTTCACGGTCGTCGACACCGGCGGCTGGGAGCACGATGCCCGCGGCATCCACGCCCGCGTTGCCGAACAGGCCGAGATGGCCGTGGAACTCGCTGACGCCGTGCTGTTCGTCGTCGACTCCGCCGTGGGCGCGACCGCCACGGACGAAGCCGTCGTGAAGATGCTCCGCAAGTCCAAGAAGCCGGTCATCATGGTGGCCAACAAGGTGGATGACTTCGCGCAGGAAGCCGACTCGGCCACGCTTTGGGGCCTCGGTTTCGGCGAGCCCTACCCGGTCTCGGCACTGCACGGCCGCGGGGTCGCCGACCTGCTGGACCATGTCATGGACACACTTCCCGAGTTCTCCACGATCGAAGGCCTGGAGCGCTCCGGCGGTCCGCGCCGCATCGCCCTGATCGGGCGGCCGAACGTGGGCAAGTCCTCGCTGCTGAACAAGCTGGCCGGTTCCGAGCGGGTTGTCGTGGACAACACCGCCGGCACCACGCGTGACCCGGTCGACGAATTCATCGAACTCGGCGGCCGCACCTGGCGTTTCGTGGACACCGCCGGTATCCGCCGCCGCCAGCACATGGCGCAGGGCGCCGACTTCTACGCCTCGCTGCGCACGCAGAGCGCGCTCGAAAAGGCGGAGGTCGCCGTCGTGCTCCTCGCAGTGGACGAAGTGCTCAGCGAGCAGGACGTCCGCATCCTGCAGCTGGCCATCGAATCCGGCCGTGCCCTGGTGCTCGCGTTCAACAAGTGGGACCTCCTGGACGACGAACGACGCATCTACCTGGAGCGTGAAATCGAGCAGGACCTGGCCCACGTGGCCTGGGCGCCGCGCGTCAACATCTCGGCGCTGACCGGGTGGCACAAGGACAGGCTGGTCCCGGCCCTCGACACGGCCCTGGAAAGCTGGGACAAGCGCATTCCCACCGGGCGGCTCAACGCCTTCCTCGGCGAGCTGGTCGCGGCACACCCGCACCCGGTCCGCGGCGGCAAGCAGCCCCGCATCCTCTTCGGCACGCAGGCCTCCAGCCGACCGCCGAAGTTCGTGCTCTTCACCACGGGCTTCCTGGACCCGGGGTACCGCCGCTTCATCACGCGCCGGCTCCGGGAAACCTTCGGATTCGAGGGCACGCCGATCGAGGTCAACATGCGTGTGCGGGAAAAGCGCGGCAAGAAGCGTTAATTCCGGCACACCTGGCCCGTGGCATGCGGAAAGTGTCACGGGCACCCTCCGGAATCGTGTAAGCTTTTGGAGGTGGTTCGGCCGGACTGCTCAGACGAAATTCTCCTCGATACACAAGGGAATGACGTCGGGAGCGGAGAACGGCGGAACCAGCGGGCTGTAGCGCAGCTTGGTAGCGCACTTGACTGGGGGTCAAGGGGTCGCAGGTTCAAATCCTGTCAGCCCGACCAGCAGAAAGTACCCCGCCATTCCCGACCAGGGAGTGGCGGGGTTTTCTGTTGTCCGGGTGCTGCTGGCGGCTGGCCCCTTACCTGCTGCCGCTGGTTCCGGCGGCTACTTCAGGAACCGCGACGTCCGGCGGTCGGCCAGGATTTTTCCCTGCGTCTGGCAGCCGGGACAGTACTGCAGGGCCGTGTCAGCGAAGGACACCTCGCGGACGGTGTCCCCGCACACCGGGCACGCTTCGCCGGTCCGCCCGTGGACCCTCATGTGGGTCCGTTTGGTGTCCTTGAGTTCACCGGGCGGTTTGCCGCTCGCCTCCCGCAGCGCTGTTCCCAGGATGCCGTGGATCGAGTCGTAGAGCCGCTGGACCGCCTCCCGGTCCAGGGTCCTGGCAAGGGCGAACGGTGACGTCCGGGCAGCGTGCAGGATCTCGTCGCTGTAGGCGTTTCCAATGCCGGCGATGATGCTTTGGCTTCGCAGGACCCCCTTGATCTGCTGCGAACTGGAACCAAGGATCCGCGCCAGGGCATCGGCGTCGAACCCGGCGCTGAACGGGTCCGGCCCCAGCGCGGCAATCCCGGGAACGTCGGGGGGATCCCGGACGACGTACACCGCCAGGCTCTTCTTCGTGCCGGCCTCGGTCAGGTCGAGATCCATGGGGCCGGACGGGCCGGAAAACGACAGCCGCACCGCGATGTGCCCCTTTCCCATTTTCAGGGGGGTGCCGGTGGGGGCGTCGGTGAAGCGGACCCAGCCGGCCCGCGCCAGGTGGAAGACAAAACACAGCCCCCCGGCCTCCAGGCTGACGAACTTGCCGAAGCGGCGCACCCCGGTCACGGTCCGGCCCTCCAGTTCGGAGATAGGGGGATCCGCCGTTTTGAGCACGGCGAAGGAGACGATCTGGATCTTCGTGACGGCAGCGCCGGCCAGACGCGCGGCCAGGAAGTCCGCCAGGGCAGCCACCTCCGGAAGTTCGGGCATGGCCTAGCCGTTACCGGGAATTTCCGTCATCGCCCCATCATGCCAGAGTCCTCCCCGGGTCCGACGGGATGTGCCTATACTTTCAGCGGCGGACCGTTCACATACCCCGCCGCCGATATTGGTGATTGATCCGACGAAAGGCCCGTCATGAGCATCATTCCCGAAGAGCTGTCCTACACCGCAGAACACGAGTGGGTTTCCGCCCCTAACGCCGACGGCGTCGTGCGCGTAGGCATCACTGATTTTGCCCAGGACGCCCTTGGGGACGTCGTCTATGCCCAGATGCCGGAGGCAGGCACGACGATCAAGGCAAACGACGTGATCGGCGAGGTCGAGTCCACCAAGAGCGTCAGCGACATCTACGCCCCGGTGTCCGGTGAAGTGGTGTCCCGCAACGATGCCCTGGACACGGATTCCGCCCTGATCAATTCGGATCCCTACGGCGAGGGCTGGCTGATGGAAATCAAGCTGGCGGAAGCCGACGCGATCGAGTCGCTCCTCAGTGCATCGGAGTACGAACAGCAGGTAGGCTAAAGCTAAACGCCATTCGGTCCGGGTCGTTGTTCCCAACGTTGGGAAACCAGCCAAACGACGCCCCGCCGGAGGGTTGAATCCCGGATTTGCCAGGCACTTCCGGACGGCATGCGTTGTTTGCAGGGGGGACACCTGCACGAATGGAGGAATCAATGTTTGGGCACGAACGCAACAACACCGGTGACGGTTTTGGCACGGGTGGAGTGAAGTCTTCGGAGACCACGTCGATCAACCTCACGCCGGTCCGCGATGAACCCACGATCACCCCGAAGCTCTCGGCTGAGGAGCGGACCGCCGTGGAGGCGCTGCCGTACGGCTCGGCACTGCTGGTCGCGCACAGCGGCCCGAACATGGGCGCGCGCTTCCTGCTGGACTCGGACGTCACGACGGCGGGCCGGCACCCGGACGCCGATATCTTCCTTGACGATGTCACGGTCTCGCGGCGGCACGTCGAGTTCCGCCGTACGCCGCTCAGCTTCGAAGTGGTGGACACCGGCAGCCTGAACGGCACCTACGTGAACCACGACCGCGTCGACAGTGTCGGGCTGAAGTCCGGCAACGAAGTGCAGATCGGGAAGTTCCGCCTCACCTTCTACCTCAGCCCTGCCCGCGCAGCAGGCAACGTCTGATTCCGGGGTAGCTGCCTGTGGCCATGGCACAAGCGGAACGGCGCGGACCCCAGGTTCTGAACATCGGGGAGGTCCTGGCTCAGCTAAGCGACGACTTCCCCAGCATGACCGCGTCAAAAATTCGGTTCCTCGAGGAAAAGGGACTGATCAACCCCCAGCGGACCCCCGCCGGGTACCGGCAGTACGGCGAGAACGACGTCGAGCGGCTGCGATTCGTGCTCGCCCTCCAGCGCGACCAGTACCTGCCGTTGAAGGTCATCAAGGACTACCTCGACGCCATCGACCGGGGCGAACGGCCGGACAACCTGCCCCCTGGCGTGACGGTCTCGCCGCGGATCGTCTCCGAGGAGCTGGCCTCCGAGCTCCAGAACCGGGTCCGCCGGCTCAGCGAGGAACAGCTCCGGGCCGAGTCCGGCGCCAGCGTGCCGCTGGTCGAGTCGCTCCTGAGCTATGGCCTGATCGGCCACGTCAACGGCAAATTTGATGAGCACGCCCTCCAGGTCGCACGCGCCTGCGTCCAGCTGGAGAGCCACGGCCTGGAGCCACGGCACCTGCGGCCGTTCCAGGCCGCCGCCGAACGCGAGTTCGGGCTGGTGGAACGCGCGGTGGCCACCCTGACCTCGCGCAAGGATGCCGCTTCGCAGGCCCGCGCCGCCGAAGCCGCCCGGGAGATCAGCGAGCTGTGCCTGACGCTGCACCGCGCCCTGGTCCAAGACCGCATCTCGAGGATGGACATCTGATGATTGAGGTGGAAATTGTTGGCGTGCGGATAGAGCTTCCGTCCAACCAGCCACTCGTCCTGCTCAAGGAGATCCACGGGGAGCGGCATGTGCCGATCTGGATCGGCACCCCCGAGGCCAGCGCCATCGCCCTGGCCCAGCAGGGGGTCGTGCCGCCGCGCCCCATGACCCACGACCTGCTGATCGACGTCGTGGAAACCCTCGGCCACACGATCGTCAGCGTCAACATCGTCGCCGTGGAGGACAATGTCTTCTACGGGCAGCTCCAGTTTGAGAACGGGACCACGGTCAGTTCCCGGGCCTCCGACGCCCTCGCGCTGGGCCTCCGCGCCAAGTGCCGGATCTGGTGCGCCGACGCCGTGATGGAAGAGGCCGGCGTGCGGATCACCGAACACGACGAGGGCGAGGACACCCATCCGGGTCCCGCCGTCGACGAGGAAGGGGAGCTGCGCCGTTTCCGCGAGTTCCTCGACGACGTGGAACCTGAGGATTTCGCGGGCTGACATCACGTTAAGGTTAAAGTCGAGGCTGAAAGTTTCGACACGCCCCGGCAATACCCCGAACGTCTTTGACCTTGGGCCCTGGCAGGCCTAACGTCAGAAGTACAGGTTCCCATTGCACGCAACAGCCGCTCAGGTCACACTGGAAGGTGCAGCCCGGCGGAATTACACGGATGAATTTTATCCACCCGTGGTTTCTTTTCGCTAGGGATAACGGGTTGTTACTGCAAATGTCCGCAGGGGAGCCACGACAAGGAGGATCCACGTGAGTCCGAAAGGCGAAGCAGGCGAGCTTAACCAGCCCTCGACGGCCGGTGTGGCCGTGCCGGCCAGCGGTGCCCAGGGTCTGCTGTTCACCGAGGATCTCCCTGTTCTGGACGAGGATGCGGGCTACCGCGGCCCGACGGCCTGCAAGGCAGCGGGCATCACCTACCGCCAGCTGGACTACTGGGCACGCACCGGGCTGGTCGAACCCGCCGTTCGCGGCGCCGCCGGTTCCGGTTCGCAGCGCCTCTACGGTTTCCGCGACATCCTGGTCCTCAAGGTCGTCAAGCGGCTCCTTGATACCGGCGTGTCCCTGCAGCAGATCCGCACCGCCGTCGAGCATCTCCGGGAGCGCGGCGTCGAGGATCTTGCCCAGATCACCCTGATGAGTGACGGCGCCAGCGTGTACGAGTGCACTTCGGCCGACGAGGTCATCGACCTCGTCCAGGGCGGACAGGGCGTCTTCGGCATCGCCGTCGGCCGTGTCTGGCGGGAAGTGGAAGGCAGCCTCGCAGCGCTTCCCAGCGAACATGTCAGCGTCCAGTCCTTCCCGGACGACGAACTCAGCAAGCGCCGGGCCACCCGCAAGATCGGCTAGGCGCCGGCCCCCACCAACGCCCCAAAAAGCAACGCGGGGTCACCTGGCGCCCATCACGGCATGATGGATGGGCGGCAAGTGACCCCGCGTTGCTTTTGCTTTGGGGGTTCCCGGGGCTGGCTAGCGGTGCAGGCGGTCCCGGGCGGCCGTCGGCCGGCTGTCCGCGGCCAGCAGGTTGGCCAGCAGGGCGTCGAACAGGGCGGCGGCGTTCTTGGCCGACTCCCCGGGCCAGTGGTGGATGGAGTGTGCGGCGCCCTGGATTTGCTGCCAGTTGGCCTGCTCCGGGATGTGCGGTGAGAGCAGCAGCCGGCCGAACATGGACTCCATCTCGGCGAGGCGGAAGGTGTGCTCGGCGGATCCGCTGCGTACCCGGTTCGCAACGATGCCGGCCGGGGAGAGGTTCGGGGCGAATTCCTGCCGGAACAGCTGGATGGCGCGCAGGGTGCGTTCCGTGCCCGCAACCGAGAAGAGCCCGGGCTCGGCCACAAGGGTGACCTTGTCGCTGGCGGACCAGGCCATCCGGGTGAGCCCGTTCAGGGAGGGCGGGCAGTCCACGAGGACCAGCTCGTACTTGTCCGCGCCGGCCAGCACTGCGGAGAGCCGGCGCAGGTCGCGTCGTCCGAGGTCCGGGCGGTCATAAACGCCGGTGAACGCGGAGCCGACGGCCACATCCAGAACGGCGGGCGACGAGCCTGCGGGCGCCACACCGTAGGCGGCGGTGCGCTCCACCCAGCCGCTGGGGACCACGTTTTCGGACAGGCGGGCCCGCCGGGGCGCCTTGAGCATCCGGCCGATGTCCTGCTGGTCTCCAGGCCGGACTCCGAGGGCCGTGCTCGCATCCGCGTGCGGATCAAGGTCGACGACGAGGGTGGGGATGCCGGCGGCCAATGCCGCGGACGCCAATCCGGTGGTCACCGATGTCTTGCCGACACCGCCTTTGAGGCTGCTGATGCTGACTACTTGCACTTGAAAAACCAATACCTAACGCCGGTTGCCGGGACGGGGTCCTGCCGGCTCCTGCGTTCTCCGGAGCCGGGGCGAGAATGCGCCACCCATCTCTCATCATATGTTGCCGTCCCGCCTAATCCCTGCCTCATCTTGTGCCGGGGCGGCAGATCATGGATAAGCTTCAACCGGGGCCGGGATCCGGCCCTCCCTGGTGAAGCTGTTTGATGTACCTGCCTGACGTACGTGCCTAATCCGGCATACGTGACGTGCGCCGCTGTGACCGTCGACACAATAATTTGTGTTTGTCCGTGCAGGTCCTAGACACTGTGACCAATTACCGATACACCCGCGATGATGCAGGAGAAGTATGTTTTCGAAGATTCTGGTGGCCAACCGCGGCGAAATCGCGATCCGTGCCTTCCGTGCCGGCTACGAACTCGGTGCCAAAACTGTAGCCGTCTTCCCGAACGAGGACCGCAACTCCATTCACCGCCAAAAGGCCGACGAGGCGTATCTGATCGGTGAAGAGGGCCACCCCGTCCGGGCCTACCTCGATGTCGACGAAGTGGTGCGTGTGGCCAAGGAATCCGGAGCCGATGCCATCTATCCCGGTTACGGCTTCCTTTCCGAAAACCCGCGCCTGGCCCGGGCCGCGGCCGCGGCCGGCATCACCTTCGTGGGGCCGCCCGCCGAGGTCCTCGAACTGGCCGGCAACAAGGTCGCCGCGCTCGAGGCGGCCCGCAAGGCCGGCGTCCCGGTCCTGAAGTCCAGCCAGCCCTCCAAGGACGTCGACGAGCTCATCGCGGCCGCCGACGAGATCGGTTTCCCCATCTTTGCCAAGGCCGTCGCCGGCGGCGGCGGGCGCGGCATGCGCCGCGTCGAATCCCGCGACGCCCTGCCCGAAGCACTGCAGGCCGCCATGCGCGAAGCCGACGCGGCGTTCGGCGACCCGACCATGTTCCTGGAGCAGGCCGTTCTGCGCCCCCGCCACATTGAGGTCCAGATCCTGGCCGATGCGGAGGGCAACGTCATGCACCTCTTCGAGCGCGACTGCTCCATCCAGCGCCGCCACCAGAAGGTCATCGAGATCGCCCCGGCGCCGAACCTCGACGAAGGCATCCGGCAGGCGCTCTACCGCGACGCCGTGAAGTTCGCCAAGGCGCTGAACTACGTCAACGCGGGCACCGTGGAATTCCTCGTCGACACCGTGGGGGAGCGGGCAGGCCAGCACGTCTTCATCGAAATGAACCCGCGGATCCAGGTTGAGCACACCGTCACCGAGGAAGTCACCGACGTCGACCTCGTCCAGGCGCAGCTGCGCATCGCCGCCGGCGAGACCCTCGCGGACCTGGGCCTCTCCCAGGAGACGGTCCAGCTCAAGGGCGCGGCCCTGCAGTGCCGGATCACCACGGAGGACCCGGCCAACGGCTTCCGGCCCGACGTCGGCAAGATCACCGGCTACCGTTCGGCCGGCGGCGCCGGCGTCCGGCTCGACGGCGGCACCGTCTACTCCGGCGCTGAAATCAGCCCGCACTTCGACTCGATGCTGGTCAAGCTGACCTGCCGCGGCCGCGAGTACCCGGCCGCTGTGGCCCGGGCCCGCCGGGCCCTCGCCGAGTTCCGCATCCGCGGCGTCTCCACCAACATCTCGTTCCTGCAGGCCGTCCTGGACGACGCGGACTTCATCGCCGGCAACGTGGCCACCTCCTTCATTGACGAACGCCCGGAACTGCTCAACGCCCGGGTCTCCGCGGACCGCGGCACCAAGCTGCTGACCTGGCTCGCCGAAGTCACGGTGAACAAGCCCAACGGCGAGCTCACAGTCCACAGCGATCCCGCCGCCAAGCTCCCGGCACTGGACGACGACGCCGCCGCGCCGGGCTCCCGCCAGCGGCTGCTGGAGCTGGGCCCGGAAGGCTTCGCGCAGGCCCTGCGCGCGCAGAACGCCGTCGCCGTCACGGACACCACGTTCCGCGACGCGCACCAGTCCCTGCTCGCCACCCGCGTCCGCACCCGCGACCTCGTGGCCGCCGGCCCGGCCGTGTCCAAGCTCCTCCCGGAACTGCTCTCCGTCGAGGCCTGGGGCGGCGCGACCTACGACGTCGCGCTGCGCTTCCTCGGCGAGGATCCCTGGGACCGGCTCACGGCGCTGCGCAAGGCGCTGCCGAACGTCTGCCTGCAGATGCTCCTCCGCGGCCGCAACACAGTCGGCTACACCCCGTACCCCGAAGAGGTGACGGTGGCCTTCGTCAACGAGGCCGCCGCCACCGGCATCGACATCTTCCGCATCTTCGACGCGCTCAACGACGTCAACCAGATGGCCCCGGCCATCCGCGCCGTCCGCGACACCGGCACGGCCGTCGCGGAGGTGGCCCTCTGCTACACCGCCGACATGCTGGACCCGGACGAGACGCTCTATACCCTGGACTACTACCTGGAGCTGGCCCAGAAGATCGTCGACGCCGGCGCGCACATTCTGGCGATCAAGGACATGGCCGGGCTCCTGCGTCCCGCCGCCGCTGCCCGCCTCGTGACGGCCCTGCGCGAGCGCTTCGACCTCCCGGTCCACCTGCACACGCACGACACCGCCGGCGGCCAGCTGGCCACGCTGCTGGCAGCGGTCGACGCCGGAGTGGACGCCGTGGACGTGGCCTCCGCCTCGCTCGCCGGCACCACCAGCCAGCCCTCGGCGTCCGCGCTGGTGGCAGCCCTGGTCCACACGCCCCGCGACACCGGGCTGAGCCTGGCGAACGTGTGCGCCCTGGAACCCTACTGGGAGGCCGTCCGCCGCGTCTACGCACCGTTCGAATCCGGCCTGCCGGGCCCCACCGGCCGGGTCTACCAGCACGAAATCCCCGGCGGCCAGCTCTCCAACCTGCGCCAGCAGGCGATCGCGCTTGGCCTCGGGGAGCGGTTCGAGGCCATCGAGGACATGTACACCGCCGCCGACCGGATCCTCGGCCGGCTGGTGAAGGTCACCCCCTCCTCCAAGGTCGTCGGAGACCTGGCCCTGCACCTCGTGGGACTCAACGCCGACCCCGCGGACTTCAACGAAAACCCGCAGAAGTACGACATCCCGGATTCCGTGATCGGCTTCCTCTCCGGTGAACTGGGCGATCCTCCCGGAGGCTGGCCGGAACCGTTCCGGACCAAGGCGCTGCAGGGCCGCACCGTCAAGGTCCGCGACGTCGAGCTCAGCGCCGAGGACAGCGCCGCCCTGAGGTCCGATTCAAAGACCGTGCAGCAAACCCTGAACCGGCTGCTCTTCGCCGGTCCCGCCAAGGACTACCAGAAGAGTGTGGAGTCCTACGGCAACCTCTCGGTGCTGGACACCCGCGACTACCTCTTCGGGCTGCAGCGCGGCGCCGAGCACGAGATCGAGCTGGAGAAGGGCGTCCGCCTGATCGCCTCGCTCGAAGCGGTCTCGGAACCGGACGAGAAGGGCATGCGCACCGTGATGTGCACGCTCAACGGACAGTCCCGCCCGGTCGTGGTCCGCGACCGTTCCGTGGTCAGCAACGTCAAGGCCGCCGAACGTGCCGACACCTCCCAGCCCGGCCAGGTGGCCGCACCGTTCGCCGGCGCCGTCACCCTGACCGTCAAGTCCGGCGACGAGGTCAAGGCCGGCGACACTGTCGCCACGATCGAGGCCATGAAGATGGAGGCGTCCATTACGACGCCGGTTGCCGGCAAGGTCTCGCGCCTCGCCGTGGGTGCGATCGAACAGGTCCAGGGCGGAGACCTGCTGCTGGTCGTCGAATAACCGCCACGCACCACCGCGCGAGCGCCACCGCGCGAGCACTGCACGACAAGAAGGAAGGGTCCTTCCGGCCGAGAGGCTGGAAGGACCCTTCTTGTTCGAACACTTAAAGCAACGCGGGGTCAGATGCGGCCCATCAGCAGGCCGCTGACGGGCGGTATCTGACCCCGCGTTGCTTCGGCGGGTTGCTTTGGCGCCGCTTAGACCTGGGCAGGACGCGGGGTGCCGTACATTTCCTCGATGACGTTCTCGAAGTCCTTCATCACCTGGGCCCGCTTGACCTTCATCGACGGCGTGAGGTGTCCGGAGGCCTCGGTGAAGTCGGCCGGCACGATCCGGAAGGACTTAATGGCCTCGGCCTGGGACACCGTCTGGTTGGCACCGTTGATGAGTTCCTGCACCGCGGCCTTGACCACCGGGTTGTCGGTGGCCTCGGCAAGGGTCGTGGAGGCGGGCAGCCCGTGGCGGTGCAGCCAGCCGGGCAGGGCTTCCTCGTCGAGGGTGACCAGCGCGCCGATGAAGGGGCGGTTGTCACCGACCACCAGCACCTGGGAGACCAGCGCGTCGGCACGGATCTGGTCCTCGAGCAGGGCCGGCACAACGTTCTTCCCGCTGGCCGTGACGATGATTTCCTTTTTGCGACCGGTGATGGTCAGGAACCCCTGCGCATCGAGCTGTCCGATGTCGCCGGTCCGGAACCAGCCATCGACAAAGGACTCGCCGGAGAGGTCTTCGCGCTTGTAGTATCCGCGCATGACGCACACGCCCTTGGCGAGGATTTCGCCGTCGTCGGCGATCTTCACGGCATTGCCGGGAATCGGGGCGCCGACGGTGCCGATCTTAATCAAATCCGGCGTGTTAACCGTGACGGGTGCCGTGGTCTCGGTGAGCCCGTAGCCTTCCAGGATCTGCATGCCAATGCCCTGGAAGAAGTGCCCCAGCCGCTCGCCCAGCGGGCCGCCGCCGGAGACGGCGTGGGCCACCTCGCCGCCCATGGCCGCGCGGAGCTTGCTGTAGACGAGCTTGTCGAAGACGGTGTGCTTGAGCTTGAGGCCCAGACCGATCTTGCCGGCCTGGCGTGCGCGGGAGAACTCGATGGCGGTGTCCGCGGCGCGGTGGAAGATGGCGCCCTTGCCGCCGTCCTCTGCCTTGGTCAGTGCCGAGTTGTAGACCTTTTCGAAGACCCGCGGCACCGCCAGGATGAAGGTCGGCTTATAGCTCTGCAGGTCCGGCAGGAGGTTCTTGATGTCCGGCGTGTGCGCCACCGTGACGCCGGCGGCGACCGCGAGCACCGAGATGTAACGTGCGAACACGTGGGCCAGGGGCAGGAACATGATGGTCCGGGCATGCTCGTGGACGATCGTGTTCAGCGAGGTGGCGAGCGCGTTTTCGGAGAGTTCCACGAAGTTGCCGTGGGTCAGCTCGCAGCCCTTGGGCCGTCCGGTGGTCCCCGAGGTGTAGATGATGGTGGCGAGGTCCTTGAGGGAGGCCAGGCTGCGCCGTGCCTCCAGCTCCTCATTACTGACCGTCGCGCCGGCGGCGCGGACCTCGTCCAGGCCGGTTCCCTCGAGCTGCCAGACGTGGGCCAGCGCGGTGAGGCCTTCGGAGGTTGCGGCCTGCCGGATGACGGTCTCGTGGTGGGCGGACTCGCCGAACGCGGCAACGGCGCCGGAATCGCCCAGGTTCCAGGCGACCTGGGAGGGGGATGAGGTCTCATAGATCGGCACGGACACGGCACCGGCGAACCAGATGGCGAAGTCGATGAGGGCCCACTCATACCGGGTGCGGGACATGATACCGACCCTGTCGCCGGCACCCACGCCGCTGGCCATCAGGCCCTTGGCGAGCAGCGAGACATCCGCCAGGAAATCGGTGGCCCGGATGTCCTGCCATTGTCCGGCCGCGTCCAGGCGGGAGAACAGGGCCGGGTTGGACGCCTTCGCAGCCTGGCGCAGGACCAGGTCGGTGACGTTCATTTCCGGGGGGACGGTGACCAGGGGCGGGACACTGATTTCTCGCACGTTAGCTCCTTTGATATCCATGGACCCGCAAGGGGTACGACTAACACTAGTATGCGGTCGAAAGCATGTGTGTTCCACCACACCTACTGGCGAGTAACCTTACGGTTTGATAACCACTTGGTTCCGGCCGCGGCCGTGATCCGGCCTCTGCCCTCCGTTCCGGCGAATAGGATAAGGAACCATGCACACACCTACATCCGGGCAGCAGCCCGGCCCGTACCGGAGGACGGCCGCCTGGCGGCGCAGGACGCTGGCGGGCGCAGCCGCCGGACCGGCCGGCCAGGGCTTCCGTGAGCACCTGCGGCTGGGCCGCAAAGGCCTCGCCATCGGGGTGGACATTGGCGGCACCAAGGTGGCGGCCGGTGTGGTCGATGCGGAGGGCAGGATCCTCGCCCAGGCCAAGCGGTCCACTCCCGGCAACGACCCCCGTGCGGTCGAACAGGTGATTGTGGAGCTGGTGGAGGAACTGGGCGAAGGTCATCGGATCTGGTCGGTCGGGATCGGTGCGGCCGGCTGGATGGACCTTGACGGCGGGACCGTACTGTTCAGCCCCCATCTTGCGTGGCGCAACGAGCCCCTCCGGGACAACCTGCAGCGGCTGCTCCGCCGGCCGGTGCTGCTGACCAACGACGCCGATGCGGCCGGCTGGGCGGAGTGGCGCTTTGGGGCCGGGCAGGGCCAAAACCGCCTGGTCTGCATTACCCTCGGCACCGGGATCGGCGGTGCCATGGTGATGGACGGCCGGCTGGAACGCGGGCGCTTCGGCGTGGCCGGTGAGTTCGGCCACCAGATCATCATGCCCGGCGGCCACCGCTGCGAGTGCGGCAACCGGGGCTGCTGGGAGCAGTACGCCTCCGGCAACGCACTCGGCCGGGAAGCTCGGGAACTCGCCGCCGCCAATTCCCCGGTGGCCCAGGAGCTGCTCAAAGCGGTGGACGGCCACGCGGAGCGCATCACCGGGGTGATTGTCACCGAACTGGCCAAGGCCGGTGACCCGACCTCCCGGGAGCTGCTGGAGGATGTCGGGGAGTGGCTCGGTTTGGGCCTCGCCAACCTCGCCGCGGCGCTGGATCCGGGCAAGTTCGTGATTGGCGGCGGACTCTGCGACGCCGGTGAACTGCTGGTTGGCCCGGCCCGGAAGGCCTTCGCCCGGAACCTGACCGGCCGCGGGTTCCGGCCCGCGGCGGAAATCGAGCTCGCAGCCCTGGGCCCGAATGCGGGCCTGATCGGTGCAGCGGACCTGTCCCGGGTCAGCAGCCGCATGCACAGCTAGCCGATCCTGGGCCGGCCGCGGCCTGCACCGGGTGCGGCCGGAGGCGCACGGCCGATCGGGCGGACCCGGTCAGCTAGATGCGTGCGCCGTCGTCGTGTTCGTCCTTTTCGCCCGGCAGCTTCATGATCAGGAAGACCACCGACGCCGCGAAGGCGGCCACCATGCCCAGGATGGCCATCAACGGGGCGGAGCGCCAGAACATCGCGGCGATCAGGAGCGCTACGGGGCCACCGACGGCCCCCAGCCAGGCCAGCACCGTCAGCGGGTCGGTTCCGGCGAGGCTGGGCGGTTCCTCAGGCACGAACTCGCCCGGGCCCAGCGGGTCGTCCTCCGTGCCCTCGTAGTCCCGCGGCCCGGGGGCAGCCCCGGGGCGGTCGGCGGCGGCGCCGGCCGGGGGGCCGCCGTCCGCGTGGCGCTGCGCCTGCCGCTCCTCGGCGGAAAGCTCAATCGGCACCCCGACGGAAAGCCCCAGCGGGTCGAAGTCGCTGAAGGGCCGCGGGGCGGAGCCGGCAGGGTCGGCGGCGGGCGGGTCGTCCGCGCCGGGTGCGTCCGGCACTCCGGGGCCCTCCGCACGGTCCGCGGCACCGCTGCCTTCCCGGACGTCCGCGGCACCGCTGCCTTCCCGGACGTCCGGGCCGCCAAGGCCGTCCCGGGCTTCCGGGCCTTCCGGGATCACGGGGCGGGCAGCCGCAGCCGTGTCCCTGCCTTCCAGCCTCGCGACCAGGTCCAGCCAGACGGCGTCGTCCTGGTTGGCGCTGGAATCCGCGGAGTTGGGGTCCGGTCTAGTCATCTGCCGTGTCCTTTTGGCTAGCGTGGGCGGCGTCCGGGCCGCCTCCCGCACCCAGTGACCGGATAAATTCGGCCGTGCCGCGGAAGATCTCGGGCGCGTCGTTGTCCATCGTAGCCACGTGGTAGCTGTTTTCCAGCCGGATCACCTCCAGCGGCGCGTGGGTCAGTCCCCGGCGGAGGGCCACCATGCTCGAGTCGGAGACCACATGGTCCACCGCGGAGCGGTACACCCGCACCGGGGCGGTGATCCGGGGGAGCAGCCGCACGGTGTCCTTGAACATCCTGTTCAGTTCGTGCGCCGCGGCAACGGGTGTGCGGGGGTAGGCACCCTCGACGATGCCTTCTTTGAGGATGTCGTTGGCAATCGCCGGGGTGCTCTTGAGCACGAATTTCAGGATGCCGGCCAGCGGTGCCCGGGGATCGTCAATGACCAGGCCGGGGTTCACCAGCACGGCGCCGGCGACCGGCCGCGTGGCCGCAATCCGCAGCGCCAGCGCCCCGCCCATCGACAGCCCGGCCACGAAGACCCGCTCACATTCCCCGGCGAGCTCAAGGTAGGCGGCGTCCAGCGCCGCGTGCCAGTCCTGCCAGCGGGTCCGGGCCAGGTCCTGCCAGCTGGTGCCATGCCCGGGCAGCAGTGGCATCCGCACGGCGTAGCCGGCGTCGGCCAGCGACCTGGCCCAGTCCCGGACGCCGTGCGGGCTGCCGGTGAAACCATGCGACACGACGACGCCGGTGCGGGGCCCGGTTCCGGTGAACGGGCTGCTGAACGGTGTGTGGTCCAGGGGGATGGTCATGGAGTCTCCGGGTTGCTGGTGGCGGGCTGGTCCGGTCCCGCCGCGGACGGCGTCGCGGCGGCTGCATGGTGCAGGAAGAACCGGGCGGACCGCTCGAAGATCAGCGGGGCGTCGACGTCGAGCGTGGCCACGTGCCCGCTGGCCGGCAGACGGACCACTTCCAGCTCGCGCGACCCCAGTCCCTTCCGCAGCAGCTCGAGCGAGGAGGGCGGGACCACGATGTCGGTGGCGGACTTGAACACGAGCGCCGGGGCGGCGACGGCAGGCAGTTCGCGCCGCGCCGCCTTGAAGAGCCTGCTCAGCTGGTGGACGGCTTCCAGCGGAGTGAGCGTGTAGTCGCCGTCCTCGGTGGCGGGCGCCGCCGGCTGCGGTTCCTGGACGGGGACGGTGGTGCGCTGGATGTGTTTGAGCAGGCCGATGTAGCGCACCCTGCGGTCATAGAAGCTCAGTCCCGGATTGACGACGGCGACCCCGGTGACGTCGTGGCGCGCCGCCGTGCGCAGAGCAATGGTTCCGCCCATGGACAGCCCTGCCACGTAGCAGTGCCCGGTCCCGGCGGAGAGCTCCAGATAGGCGGCTTCAAAGGCCCGGTACCAGTCCTGCCAGCCGTGCCGGGCCAGGTCGCGCCAGTCCGTGCCATGTCCCGGCAGCAGCGGGACGGACACCGCGAAGCCCAGCCCGGCCAGATGCTCCGCCCAGGGCAGGACGCTCAGGGGGCTGCCGGTGAAGCCGTGGCAGATGGCCACGCCGATGCCCGCGTTGGCGCCGTGGCCGGGATAACGGAACGCTGCGGGCGCCAGGGGAGTGCTTGCGGTCATGTGCCCATCGTGTCACTGTTCCGGACAAAACTCACTAGAGTAGGGTGTCATTGAAGTGCTGGCCGGGTCCGATGGAGGGCCGGCCAGACGCCTTCCGGAGAGGTTCCGCCACGTGTTTTATTGGTTCATGAAGACGTTCGTTCTCGGACCCGTCCTGAAGACGCTTTTCAGGCCGTGGGTCAAGGGCCTGGACAACGTCCCCAGCCAGGGCGCAGCCATTCTGGCGTCCAACCATCTCTCCTTTTCCGACTCCATCTTTATGCCGCTGATGGTGCCCCGCCCCGTCGTGTTCCTCGCAAAGTCGGAGTACTTCACCGGCAAGGGGGTCAAGGGCAGGCTGACGGCCGCCTTCTTCCGGCTGACCAACCAGCTGCCGATGGACCGTTCCGGCGGCGCGGCTTCCGCCCGCTCACTCGATGCCGGCATGGACGTGCTGAAGAACGGCTCGCTCCTGGGCATCTATCCCGAGGGCACCCGCAGCCCGGACTCCCGGCTGTACCGCGGCAAAGTGGGCGTGGCGCGGCTTGCCCTGCAGGCCCGCGTCCCGGTGATCCCGGTCGCGATGATCGGCACGGACAAGGTTCAGCCGATCGGCAAACGGATGCCCAACATCCGGCGCATCGGGATGATCTTCGGCGAGCCGCTGGACTTCAGCCGGTACTACGGCATGGAGGACGACCGGCTGATCCAGCGGTCCGTGACCGATGAGATCATGTACGAACTCATGCGGCTCTCCGGCCAGGAATACGTCGACGAGTACGCCGCCGTCGTCAAGCTCCGCCTCGCCGGGAAAGCCACCGAAGTGCCCGGGGACGGCGCCGCCGGCACCGGACCTGCTGCCCCGGAGAGTGTGTGACCGGAGCGTGTGACGGGCCGGGCGCAGTCAATGACGGCCCGGGTCCGACGATCGCCACGGAGGCAACTATCCTTAGAGGGTGACTGAGCTATCTGCGCCTTCGGCCTCCCCCCTGAACAGTTCCCTGAGCGGCTCGCCCGTGGCGGGCTCTGCCCTGACCAGCACCGCCCAGAGCGGTGCCGCTAACTATCCCGGCCTGGACCACTGGCGGGAGCTGCCGGCCTCCCAGCAGCCGAGCTGGTCGGACAAGGCCGTTTTCGAAGCCTCCGTCAAGGAACTCTCCGTGCTTCCCCCGCTCGTGTTCGCGGGCGAAGTGGACATCCTGCGCGAACGCCTCGCCGCTGCGGCGCAGGGCAAGGCGTTCCTGCTCCAGGGCGGCGACTGCGCGGAAACGTTCGAGGCCGCCACGGCGGACAAGATCAGCGCCCGCGTCCGCACCATCCTGCAGATGGCGGTGGTCCTCACCTACGGTGCCGCCATGCCGGTCATCAAGATGGGCCGGATGGCCGGGCAGTTCGCCAAGCCGCGGTCCTCCAACGATGAGACCCGTGAGGGCGTCACGCTCCCGGCCTACCGCGGCGACATCGTCAACGGCTACGACTTCACGCCGGAATCCCGGGCTCACGACGCCGGCCGGATGCTGAAGGCTTACCACACCTCCGCCTCCACCCTGAACCTGATCCGTGCGTTCACCCAGGGTGGCTTCGCGGACCTCCGGCTGGTGCACCAGTGGAACAAGGGTTTCACCGAAAACCCCGCCCACGCACGCTACGAGTCGCTGGCGCGGGATATCGATCGTGCCATCAAGTTCATGTCCTCCTGCGGCGCGGACTTCGAGGCCCTCAAGCGCGTGGAGTTCTACGCCAGCCACGAGGCGCTGCTGCTCGATTACGAGCGCGCCCTGACCCGCATCGACTCCCGCACGGGCTTCCCGTACGACACCTCCGCTCACTTCCTCTGGATCGGTGAGCGCACGCGCGAACTGGACCATGCCCACGTCGACTTCCTCTCGCGGGTCCGCAACCCGATTGGTGTGAAGCTGGGGCCGGGCACCAGCGGCGATGACGCGCTGCGCCTGATCGATAAGCTGGACCCGGACCGCGAACCCGGCCGCCTGACCTTCATCACCCGGATGGGCGCCGGCAACATCCGCGAGAAGCTGCCCCCGATCGTGGAGCGGGTCACCGCGTCCGGCGCCCAGGTCCTCTGGGTCACCGATCCGATGCACGGCAACACGGTCACCTCGCCGAACGGCTACAAGACCCGCAACTTCGACGACGTCATCGATGAGGTGCGCGGCTTCTTCGAGGTCCACCACGCGCTCGGCACGGTCCCTGGCGGGCTGCACGTCGAAATGACCGGCGACGACGTGGCCGAGTGCCTCGGCGGGGCCGATCCGGTCGACCAGGAGTCCTTCCTGGACCGCTACGAATCGGTCTGCGATCCGCGCCTGAACCACATGCAGTCCCTCGAGATGGCCTTCCTGGTGGCCGGGGCCCTGGCCAAGCGCTAAGAAAAGGTCCCGGCACCCGGGAGCTCCGCCCGGCTGGTTTCAGCCGGGCGGAGCCTCTTTAACCCTTGAACATCAACACTGGGCCGGCCCGGTCAGACCACGGTCAGGGTGATAACGGAGCCTTCCGGAACCTTCTTGTTCACGGGGTCCTGGTAACGGACCGTGCCGAAGAACCCGCCCAGAATATCCTCGACCTGGACTTCAAACCCCAGGCCCTCAAGTGCCTTGCGGGCCTCGTCGACCTGCTTGCCCACGAAGCTCGGAACGTCAACGAGCCTGGGCCCCTTGGAAACGGCCAGGGTCACAGTCCCGCCCCGGGTGAGGTTGCCGGAGGCCGGATCCTGTGACACCACGGAACCCTTGGGCACGGTCCGGTCGAAGACGGTTTCCGGCGAGACCACAGCCTTCAATCCGGCTGCTTCGATGGCCTTGACCGCGTCCCCCTGCTCCTGGCCCCGCACGTCCGGCACCGGAAGGGGCTGCGGGCCCTTGGACACGGTGAGGTCCACCGGGGTGCCGTGCCGGACCGGATTGCCGCTGCGCGGTGCCTGCGCCAGGACGGTGCCGGCGGGCTCGGATTCGTCAAAGGTCTCAGAGATCTGTCCGAGGGCCATGCCCGCGCCGTTGAGGGCCGTCTTGGCCTCGTCCAGGGACGTCCCGACCAGCTCCGGCAGGGGGAACAGCTCCGGGCCCCTGGACACCGCGAGGGACACCGGCTGGAACTTCCGGATGACTTCCCCGGCTGCGGGCTTAGATCCCACCACCAGCCCGGGGGCGACGTCGTCGTGGAACACGTCCTGGGTGGTGGACTGGAAGCCCGCCGTGCGGAGCAGCTGCTGGGCCTCAGCGACCGTCTTGTTCGTGAGTTGCGGAATCGTGCCGGGGGAGCCCGGCCCCATGCCGAAGAACCAGCCGGCCCCGCCGGCCAGCAGCGCCGCGGTGACCAGGACAAGTACCCAGAGCAGCCCCCGGCGCCGGGGGTTCCCCTCGCGCAGGCTCCGGACCGGAGTGGCCGCAGCACGCTGCCGCGCCTTTTCCTCGTCACGGTCGTGTTTGCGTTGCGCCCGCTTGCTGGCATGAACTGCCGCATCGTCCGTGTCGCCGTGGCTGTTGTAGGTGTCCGGGTAGGCCACGTCGTCAGGGGCGGATAGCGGGCCGTAGCCGGGGTGCCGTGGGGCCGCGGACATCACCGTGGTCGGGTTGCTGCCGCGGGCGATGAACTCGGTGGGCTGCTGCCGTCCGCCAATGATTTCGGTGGCGCCGTCGCCGTCGAGCGGTTCCGGCGAGCCGGCCGGGCGCCGGGCCGGCGGGCCCGGCGGGGGCGGCACGGCCGGCA
>NZ_JBVAYX010000025.1:0-48928 GCF_055412825.1 Pseudarthrobacter linnaei | reverse complement strand
GCCCCGGCGCCGGCCCCAGCGCCGGGACTTCCCGGCCTACCGGCCGGCGCCGTGCCCGCAGCGGCCCCGCCCGCCGGCAGCCGGGCTGCTGCCGCGCCTGCCCCCGCCGGCAGCCTGGACGCCCTCAGCCTGGCGAAGGGGATCGCTGCGGATCAGCTGTCCAGCCCCGGGAAGGTCCTGGCACTCGTGGCGGTCGTGGCCTGCGTCGCCTACTGGGCAGGCCGCTGCTCCGCCTTCCGGCTGGTCCGGGCGATCGGAAGGCTGAAAACCGACCGTGCGTGACGTACTGGCAGCCATGATGCCGGGCTGGCAGAAGGGTGACACCGCCGGCTTGGCCACCGTGGTGGGCACCTTTAAGTCAGCGCCGCGTCTCCCCGGCGCGTCAATGCTAGTCACTGCCGGCGGGGAAGCGGTCGGCTCGGTCTCCGGCGGCTGCGTCGAGGGTGCCGTGTACGAGCTGGCCACCCAGGTCAAGGAGGACGGACTTCCCGTCCTGGTGCGCTATGGGATCAGCGACGACGACGCGTTCGCCGTCGGCCTGACCTGCGGCGGAATCATCGACATCTTCGTCGAGCCGGTGTCCCGGCACAGCTTCCCGGAACTCGAGGCCGTCCGGCAGGACATTGCCGGACAGCGGCGCGTCGGGGTCGCGACGGTGATCGAACACCTGGACAGCAGCTGGCTGGGACGGCACCTGGTCGTGCGGCCGGGGGGCTATGAGGGAAACCTCGGTTCCGAGCGGGCCAACCAGGCCGTGGGCGATGACGCCCAGGGCCTGCTCGCCGCCGGCCGGTCCGGCCTTATGAGCTACGGCCCCGACGGGGAGCGGCTGGACACCGGCATGCGGGTCTTCTTCGCGAGCTACGCCCCGCCTCCGCGGATGCTGGTCTTCGGCGCAATTGACTTCGCCGCGGCGCTGGCCCGGCTGGGCGCGCTCCTGGGCTTCCGCGTCACGGTGTGCGATGCCCGGGCAGTGTTCGCCACGCCCGCACGCTTTCCCGATGCGGCCGACGTAGTCAATGCTTGGCCGCACCGCTATCTCGCCGAGCAGTTGGACAAGGGTCTGGTCGATGAACGCACCGTGATGTGCGTCCTCACGCACGATCCGAAGTTCGACATTCCGCTGCTGGACGTTGCCCTGCGCGGCCCGCCGATCGCCTTCATCGGCGCCATGGGGTCGCGCCGAACCCACGCAGACCGGATCGCGAGGCTGCGCGCGGCCGGCCTGGGCGAGGAGGCATTGGCGCGGCTGCACAGCCCGGTGGGCCTCGACCTCGGCGCCCGGACCCCGGAGGAGACAGCGGTGTCCATCGCCGCGGAATTCATCGCCAAGCAGTGGAGCGGCACCGGGGAGCCGCTCCGGCAACTCGACGAGCGGATCCACCACGACGAGCAGCGTTGACCGGGCACCGTGATCGGAAACGATGGCCTGCGCTGGGGCTGGCCCCCCGTCGTCTTGTTGCTTAGGATGTCAAACGCGGGACCCGAGGTTGCCGGACGTAGCGGGCGTTAGCCGCCCGGGCCGCCGTCGGGCGTAAGCTCGTTCCATGGCGAGATACTTCGATGTTCACCCCGAAAACCCGCAGGCGCGCTCCATCAGCCAGGCCGTGGAAATCGTCCGTTCCGGCGGGCTGATCGCTTACCCCACCGACTCCTGCTACGCGCTTGGCGCGCAGCTTGGGAACAAGGAGGCGCTGGACCGGATCAGGTCCATCCGCCATCTCGATGCCAAGCATCACTTCACCCTGGTCTGCAAGGACTTCGCCCAGCTGGGCCAGTTCGTGCAGATCGATAACGACGTGTTCCGCAGCATCAAGGCCGTAACTCCCGGGAGCTACACCTTCATCCTGCCGGCCACCAAGGAGGTCCCCAGGCGGCTGCTGCATCCGAAGAAGAAGACGGTCGGTGTGCGCATCCCGGACAACCCGGTGGTCCAGGCGCTGCTGGCCGAACTGGGCGAGCCGCTGCTCTCCAGCACGCTCTTGCTGCCGGATGAGGAAGAGCCGTTGACGCAGGGCTGGGAAATCAAGGAACGGCTGGAACACGTGGTGGACGCCGTGATTGACTCCGGTGACTGCGGCGCGGAGCCGACCACCGTCATCGACTACTCCAGCGGCGTGGCCGAAATCGTCCGGCGCGGCATGGGCGATCCGTCCCGGTTCGAATAGGCGCTCTGGACCCACGCGGTCTCGGCTGAGGTGGCGGCGCCGGACGCCCGGTTTCGCAACCAGCGGCGCGACAGGTCCACCGCCGCCACCAGTCCCGCGAGGGGCGTGAGCACGGCCGCGGCGTAGACGAACAGCAACCAGGTCAGCGTGGTCAGCAGCGTCTGGTGATTGCTCAGCAGAGAGAGTCCGCCGAAGAGCCCGATGCCCCAGAACAGGACCACTCCGGCGAGCACGGCCGCCGAGGGAAAGTACTCGTTCGTCACGGTCCTTTTCACGGTGCTCTGAAAAATTCTCAAGGTTTTCATGGACCCTCCTCATGCCTGGCGGTGGGCAAAGGTCCGCCGGGGTCATTCCAAGTATGGGGCCCGCCGCGCCCGGATTTTTGAGGAATGACCGCCACGTGACGAAGCTAACTCGGCGGCGGGATCTGAGCTCGGAGGTGCCGCCGGATCGTCCTGGCTCTCCTGACCGGGAAGCCGGCGCACACGGGCGAAATCACGGCGCTGCTCCGGGGCAAAAAGCGGAGCTTCGCTCAAGAGCGACGCCCCTGCCCACACGCCAGCACACGCCGCGGCAGGCTGTGGGCGCGGCCCGGCCGAAGGGGTGCGGTGCGTTGGACGGTGACGACTGGGGACAGGCCTGGATGGCTATGCGGGGCCGATGACCGAAAAGTGTTCATCCTTCGAAAGGAACGAGACGGGCGCTGCGCATGAGGCGGCTTCGCCCATACGCTGCTGACCATATTAGGAGCACCCAAGAGTGGGGGAAGTTGGCCTCAGACTGGAGTTTCAACATTGACGACATGAGCGCACGCCGCACTGTCCCACCCGATGAAGTAAGGCTGCCGGTTCAACAAGCGGCGAATGAACTGCGCCAGGCCTTGGACGCCTGCAGGAGGGCAGCTCGCAATCTTGGTGAAGTCGCCCGCACCTCCAGCCGGCTGCGGGACAAGATGGATCCTGGAGGCAGCAGGCCTGCGGCCAGGCTCGGCGGGAAGCTGATGCTTGCCAGGGATGTTTAGGGCAGACTGGGGGCGTGAGCGGAATCCTGTGGGTGCTGCACGTCGATCTCGACCAGTTCATCGCGGCGGTCGAAGTGCTCCGGCGGCCGGAGCTTGCGGGCAGGCCGATCATTGTCGGCGGTCGGGGCGACCCCACGGAACGGGCTGTGGTGTCGACCGCGTCCTACGAAGCCAGGGCGTTCGGCGTAGGTTCCGGAATGCCTCTACGCATTGCGGCCCGGAAAGTGCCCGACGCGGTGATCCTGCCCGTCGATCAGGAGGCTTACCTGGCGGCGTCTGAAACGGTGATGGCGACCCTGCGCGCGCAGCCCGGGGCCACCGTGCAGGTGCTGGGCTGGGATGAAGCTTTTGTAGGCACTGAGACAGAGAACCCGGAAGCCTACGCCCGGCAGGTGCAGGCCGCGGTCCTGGCGCGAACGCAGCTGCATTGCAGCGTGGGCATCGGCGACACCCTGGTCCGGGCCAAGGTCGCCACCGGTTTCGGCAAGCCGGCCGGCGTCTTCCGTCTCACCGCCGGAAACTGGCTCGACGTCATGGGCAGCCGGCCCACCAGGGACCTGTGGGGCGTCGGAACCAAAGTTTCGGGCCGGCTGGCCAAACTCGGCATCAACACCGTCGCCGAGCTCGCCGCGACCGACCCGCAAGACCTGGTCCCGGAGTTCGGCCCCCGGATGGGTCCCTGGTACGCGGAGCTCGGGCGCGGGGACGGCGCCAGCGTTGTGGACGACACACCGTGGGTTGCCCGCGGGCACAGCCGGGAGACCACGTTCCAGCGGGACCTGACCGAGCCCTCCCAGGTGGACGACGCCGTACGGGAGCTGACAGCGCGTGTCCTTGAGGATGTTGTCGCCGAAGGAAGGCCCGTGATTGGGCTGACACTGAAGGTTCGGTACGCGCCGTTCTTCACCAAGACCCACGCGAGGAAGATTGCCGTAACATTCGACCGGACCGAAATCCTCGCGCGGGCCCTGGACCTCGCAGCCGGAATCGAAGCGGGCCGTCCGATCCGGCTCCTGGGCCTGCGGGCCGAAATGGCAATGCCCGACGATGCCCGCAAGGGACATACGCCGACGCGCGGCGGTTGGTGACGGCGTCGCTCGCCTGATACGTCGCCTCCGTCCGGGATCCCCGCTCTGCACTCGATGGAAGCGGCTCAGGGTGTCCGGCTCAGGAAGGCCAGACGGACGGCATGGACACTGCCGGGGCCAACGCCGACGGCGACCAGCGCGGCATCTGCTACACCCAGGCCGCGATGATCACCGAGAGAATCGCGAAGGCTCCGACGACGATTGTCGGCAGATTCCATTGAGAAGCGACATCAACATCTGCTGAAGCCGCTCCGGAGAAGCGGGCGTCATGCCAGGCGGTGACGATGGCATCACGTCCGGTCGTCGTCCCAGGCTGGCTGATGCGTTCGTTGCTTGGAAGGCTGCTGAACGGACGGCTCTTCAGGTCGCTGACGTGCTGGAAGCCGGAACCGAATGCGGTCGGCGGGTTCGGGGCGCCCCAGCTCACGTATCTTTTCCCGGAGGCCCAGATAACTGTGGTGTAGCGGACGTCAATATCCTCCACCTTCCCGAACACGGTGCCGCGTGTATTGCGGTTTTGGTGTCATCGGCGGCCAGTAACCAACCCAGCGTGCCGGCCGCGAGTAGCAATCCGCCCAAGGACACCGGGCGGGCCGAGGCAGACCGATGCGTTACGGCAGGCCGCGCCGTCGCCGAATGACTGGAGCCGCTGTTGAGCTGTCCCTTGACCGGGCCCTCGTTTGATTTCAGCAATGATCCCTCCAGCGCCCGCGTCATTCGCCCGGTGCGTAGAAACGTATCCTAAGAAAGTCATTCGGTCTCCGTGTGTCCTGCCCGGTGGAGGCGGCCACCTGCCGGTTGGTTTGCCTTCGGGCGCGGCAGCCAGTGGCCGGTGCGGTAGCAGCGCGATCCGCGCTTAGGATCCGCTGGCGGCCGGGACCGTCTGAAAGCCCCCTGCGCCGGGACCGTCCGTGGAATGGAGTCCGGCGGCCGAGCAATGGACCAGGTCTTTATAAGTTCAGCTTCTCGTTGCCGGCAAGGCAAGGGAGCGCCGGCGGCGCCGGAGTGCCGCCCGGATGGTTCGGGGCGGCGCCAGTGCCGGATCAGTGCCGTCGTCTGCGTATTAAGAGGAGGAGCTGCCCCACCGGGCCACAAGGAGTACTTGGGCGGATTCTCCGTCATTGACGTGCCCTCCCGCGACGCGGCGTTGAAGTGGGCTTGAAGTGGGCTGCCAAGACCGCCGTCGCCTGCCGCTGCGCGCAAGAAGTCCCCGAGTTCGTGCCGGACCCAGCCCTCTGGTCGAGGGTCCACCACGGCCAACTTCAACCCTCCTGCACAGGTGGCAGTTCGAAGAACCCGAGTCCAATGGAGTCGAGCGCGAAGGCATCCTCGCGGCCGGCGCCTTCATCATGGGACGGAACATGTTCGCAGGGCCCGGGGCGTGGGATGAGAAGTGGCAGGGATGGTGGGGTGAGGAACCGCCCTATCACGCACCCGTGTTTGTTCTCACCCATCAGCAACGCGAGCCTCTGGAAATGCAGGGCGGCACCACGTTCAACTTCGTCACCGAGGGGATCGAATCTGCGTTGGCCCGGGCACGGAAGGCCGCTGGGAGCAAGGACGTGGCCATTGCCGGAGGAGCGCAGACCGTCCGCCAGTACCTTTCGGCGGGGCTGATCGACGAGCTGAGGCTCCACATCGCGCCCGTCGTCCTGGGCGAAGGCGAGCGGCTGCTGGACGGCGTCCTGGACTGCAAGTTTGAGCCGACGGAAGTGAGCGGTACCCGGCTCGTAACCCACGTGCGCTATCGGGCCATCCGCTGATTGCTGACGCTCAATCGCCGGGCGTCACTCAGGGACGTGACGGTGTCCGCGCCGTTCCCTGGCCGGTCATACGGATCTTGGCAATAGCTCTCCAAAAGCGACAAAGCCGGAAGGGGTCCGGCACACCGACCGTCCTGCCTGCCGATACGATATTCGTCATGGCCGTGCCGCTCCTGATGCTGCACCGCTTCCGGATAGCCCGGGCCGCCCTTACTGTGTTCGCTGCCTGCTTCACGGTGGCCGTCGTCTCAGCCCCGGCACCGGAGCCCCCCGGCGGCGTATATTTCCCGCCCAGCCGGTCCAGCAGGAATGCTTCGTCAGCCTGTCCTCACACTGAAAAACCGTCATCTTCGGCGTCGTGTTGAACGGCTAGAGCCAGCATGCACTCGCTCTGCCAAATGTTGGCTACTCCGTCAATTTCCGGAACAGTTGGATCGACTTCCGTTATCAAAAGCATGCAAATGAAGTTCGAGTAGCTTCTTGTACGAATGGCCCCGCGAAATTTGCAGGTTCAGGCCTCGCTAGTTGGATTACTCCGGGGACAAGAATTCGAGTCGGTTCCCGTTGTTATCCCAGGCGTAGAACCGACGCATTCCCGGGAAGTTCCCATCCCATTCGGCAGCAAGACCGGAACTTTCGATTCGGCGGGCAAGCGCATCGATGTCGCAAACAACGATCCCCGGATGGGCCTCCTTCTGGGGTCTGAAGTCCTCCTCGGCACCGAGATGGATTTCAAGATTGTCGGCTCGAACCCACAGTCCGCCGCGTGCCGCCAACACCGGTGGTTTCTGCACCTCCGTGAGACCCAGGACGCCCACGTAAAACTTCCGGCTCTCGTTCTCGCCGCCCTTGGGTAGGGCTATCTGCACGTGATGAAGGCCCCAGACAAACTCAGTCTGCGCGGGACGAGATTCGTAGGGCTCCACTTCTGACATGGAGCTCCCACCCGTCGGTGGGCGTGCCGTTGCCGATGCCCTCCGCTGACCCGGTCCTCTTGGCGAGCGCTGCGTCCGCCCTGCTCCCCGGGGTCGACGACGGCCTCCGGTACGTCCGCGCGGGGATCATGGTCACCGATCTGCGCCCCACCGGAAATCAGGCGTCGCTGGCAATTTTCGAGAACCCGCACGAGGAACGCGGCATTGGCCCGCTGCTGGAGGAGGTCAGCCGGCGGTACGGGCGCGGCTCCATCGGGCTTGGCCACGCCGGAATCCGGGGCGGGCCGGACTGGACCATGAGATGCGAACTGTTGTCCCCCGGCACACCACCACTGGGCCGAGTTCCCGGTCGTCAAAGCGGAGCGACTCCCGGGCCGGCAGCCTGCACCAGGGTATAGGCCAGGGTCAGCCGGTCTTAGCCAGGGCCTGCTGCAGGAAGGAGTCGAGGACCCGGCCGGCGTTCTCCTGCATGCGCCGGGCTTCCTCAGCGGCAAGCTGCGTGCACTTGGGTTCGTGCAGCCGTTCGCCCAGATAGAGCAGTGCCGCCAGGACTTCCGAGAGCTCGGTGTTTCCTTCGGCGCGCTGCCGCAACAACCTCAAGTGGGCCGCCTGCAAGGCCGGTCCCGGGGCGCAGCCCAGGTCGCGGTCGAACAGCCGGCGGCACCGTTCATAGGCGGACAGGCCCTCGACTGGCAGTCCCGCTTGCTCGTATCCCGCTACAAGGATGGTCCACGCACGTTCATTGAGAGGCTCGGACCGGATTGCGGCCTGTGCCAGCGAGATGGCGAGCTCTGGCTTGTCGAGAAAGGCTGCGGTCTCTGCCGCAAGAATCAGGGCGGCGACTTTTTCGGCCGCGTGGCGGGTCCGCGCCTCCTCTGCCCAGTCGGCGACGAGTTCAAAGCCCAGCAGCGGCTCTGCGGCCAGCTCCAGGGCTTTCATCGAGAGCACGTGCGCCTCGGCCGGCGCGGCCTGCCGGGCCGCGCGGACGAGACCGCGGAACTCTGACAGGTCGAGTTCCACCAGCTGCGGATCCAACACGTAGCCGGCGTTCGCGGTGCGGAGCGGACCCGACTTGGTGTTGCCCGGTTGGATCGCCCGGCGAATGCCGCTGACGTAGCTCTCCAGGGTGGCGACCGCGCCATCGCTGGCTTGCGGTCCCCACAGAAGCTCCACGAGGCGCGTCTTGGAGACAGGTGTCCCCAGATTCAGCAAAAGGATCTCCAGAATGTGCCGCGGCTTGCAGCCTCCCATGTCCGCGGCTCTGAGTACTGCGCCACTTCGCCTGACCTCGAATGTTCCGAATAGTCGAACCGAAATTCCCGGCGTGGAATCGCCCACGTTATCCACCATGATCTCCGTTTTCCCCAGCCATCATCTCTTCGTATTTCGGAGAGCCAGCAGGAATTATTGGAATGATGCTGAAACTCACTTCCTTCGGCTTTCTAGGAAAACCGTGTCACGCAAAATGGGGAGCAACAAGGAATACAGCTACCCGTTTCTTTATCGCGCGGAAAGTCGGGTACACGCGGCAGCGCCACCAAGTATCCGCCGGAAGTAATGTGAGTACCGGGATGCTGGGTAAGCATCTTCACTCGCAGCGGGCGGGAGAGCGTCGAATAAGTGGCTTCACCACACCCATGTGCACAATGGTGCTGGACATTGCCGCCGACCCCACGTGCCGGCGGTGGCGCCGCTGTTACTTCTCGGTCATTTCCTCGGGGACGGCGGGTCCCTGACCTTCCGTTCCGTCACGCATCATCGCCAGCTCGAGCGGTATGCCAGTCAATTCGGAAGACAGCAGCTTTGCTGATTTTCCGCATTGGAAACGGCCTGTTTTGCCGACGTTGGGCACGAGCTCATCGCCCGCCCGGAGTCCCGACCGCTCGGCGGGTGAGCCGGGCAGGACCTCAACCACGAGCAGCCCTTCGCGGTACCCGGTCCGGACCACTGCACTGGGCTGCAGCTGGACCGGTGTGTTGACGGGGCCGGGGTAAGCCCGGCGGACACGCCCGTCCTTCAGCAGCGCGGCAATGATCCGCCCCGAGGAGGCGTTGACCGGAACCGCCGGACCCAGCCCGGAGCCGGCTACCGCGGTGGTGATGCCGACGATTCTTCCCGGTGACTCAGCGAGTGCCCCGGCGGAGATTCCCGGGCAGAGGGCAGCGTCGGTCTGGCTGACGTCCTCGCTCATGCGCCCTTTACGAGCGGCCCAGACCGGGATGGATCCGCCCAGTCCGCTTACAACTCCGGCGGTCACCGCGCCCGAAAGTCCAGGGGTCCCCGACGGCCACGACCAACTGCCCGACGCACCACCCACCACGTGGGCGTTGGTGAGGAGGTACCCGTCCGAGGTGAACAGCACGGCGGAGCCGGCGCCCATGCGGACCCGATGGATGGCAGTGGCAACAGCGCACCTCCTGGATCTGGTGTCTGTTCAAGTCATCCACCGGCCCGTCAGGGGTAGTCCGGCGCTCCCTGCGCCCCCAAAGAAATACCGCGGATGTCGTGCCACCCGGGCGGCAGTTCATCCTGCGGGCAATCCGCCGCTAGGCTCAGAGGACCAGCCGTTCAGCCACAGGAGAACCTACGTGAACCCAGCGTCCGCTTCACCCGATCCGCTGCCTGCGCTGGGCCTGAGCTGGGGCATCAAGCGCAGCTTCATCGACTACATCACCAGTCTGCCGGACGGGTCCGTTTCAGCGACCGAGGGGGCGACGGTGGCGGGATCGTCCCTGTTCTGCTTCAGCCCCGAATCGTCCGACTACGACGTCGCCCGCGGCACCGGCGTGTTGCGCTTCCGGGGTGACGTCCGGCTCGCCGGCCACCATGGGATGCTGCTGGTCCGGATACTGGACCCGTGGATTTTTTTCACGGGAGGCAGCGGCGTGCTCTCCATCAGCACCGGCGACGGCGGCGGCCACGACCGCACCGTTGTAGCGTTCCTCAGCCCGTCGAAGCCCCGGGTCGCCGATGGCACCCTGGCCTGGGAGCACATCGACGTCGTCATCTCCCCGGAAGGGTCAGACCTCTTCGACGGCCAATATGCCGCCGGGCAGCCGATGGATCCGCTCTTCATCCGGGTCACCAGCTAGCAGAGCCGCCCTGGTGGACAGCCCCGGGGCCCCTAAACGTCGCCGTGGGCTTGTCGTACCGGGGCAGCGGAACCGAACAACCAGCCGGAGACGTCGCTGCGCAGGACAAAGTGGGGTCCGCCCGTGGCACTGACGCTGCCGGTGGGAACGTAGTACCCACGGCCCGCACCCGGACCGCCGGCCGCACGGTCGAGGGCTTCGGTGAGCTGCCTCGGCAGGTGCCCTGCCGGGCCGAGGGCCCGGAGGCCGTCAAATTCCTCTGGCGTGAGCCTTCCGAGTACTGCGGCGATATCGGCCATCACGGATCCCTTCTGGCAATCGGTGCTTGAAGAATCAGCCTAGGACCGCGGCGTGAACGGCACGTGAAATCCGGACGAAGATCATCGAACACCTGCGCGGCCCTGCCGGCAGCCACGGACCGGCGGAGCGGGTTTCGCTTTTGTGAGTGCCGGTGTTGTGAGCGTCACTGCATCCAGTCCGCGTACACCCAGCGAATTAACAAATAGATGCGGTACCGTTCTATCCCGGGAAACCCAGAACAACGGAATCGAGAATTAACCAGGTGGCAACCGACTATGACGAAGTCCGATCCGACGTTGCGGAATCACGCAACGCCTCGCTGGAGGCGCTTCGCTCCGCGAATGCTCCGGACGCCCGCAGCGTAACCCGCGAGCTCGATGAGGCTGACACCTCTGAAGGAGTGGAACTGCCGGGCGCCGACCTGTCCGGCGAGGAATTGACGGTCACCGTCATTCCGCAGAAGGACGACGAGTTCACGTGCTACTCCTGCTTCCTCGTCCGGCACCGCTCGCAACTCGCCCGCGAGAAGGCCGGGCATTCGTACTGCGCTGACTGCATGAGCTAACAGCCGCACGCTTGACCTTTCTGCCAGGACACCGCCGGCGTATTTTCTGCCCGGCGCGTCCTGATACTCTCCCCTTTGACGCCGGAGCGCGTGCCGGCACGTAGCCGGCGGCGGGTGTTATCCGGAACTGGACCACCTAGCCGGAGGACCTTCGAGCGCGGCAGACGCTGCCGCGGATTTACAGTCTGCCTTTGACAGCTCCGGCACCGGCACGTCCGGGTCCGGAGCTGTTGGCGTTGGCAGCGGAACCCAGAGCCCAAACGGCCGCCCACAGGGCCTCACGGGAAACCTGTTGGCAGTCTCCGGGTTTCGCGGCGCAGGGCGCCGGCGGCCGCTCCCTGCTGGATGCGATCCGGCGGTCAGCCCAGGAATCGGTGGAATCCGGTCTGGCCTACAGCGCCGAACTCCAGCAGATGGCGAGCGCCGCCCGCAGCGCCTTGTTCGTGGTGGCGGCCGCCGGCGTCGTGTATGTCCGCAGCAGAATGTCAGGTTCCTGATCCGGCCCATCGTGGGCCTGCACAGCGGAGTTCTCAAACTGCCAGCCGGCGACTAAAGCCACCGCATCGACGTCGTCCGGCACGACGAACTCGGTGAACTGGCCAAGGCGGCCGCCATGAAGGCACCGTCTCTGCGTGATCCAGCAGCTTGAGGCGCAGGGCCGATCGCTTCATCAGGTCCGCCTGGCAGCCCTGGCAGACCCGGTCGAAGTGCCAGCCGCCGGCGCGCTCGTCGAGGGTGACGCCGGCTTCGGGCACCAGCCGGATACGGAGGCGCACGACGCCAACCACCGCCTGGAGGTGCCCGGGCAGTCCGCTGCGTCCCTTGGGAACGAAGGGTCCGACAGTCCGTTAACTGGTGCGTGCCGCGGTCCGAGGCAGGTGTGGTGACGAATTCCGGGATTCAGAGCCAGGAGGTGGCGCCGTCCCGGCCGACGAGGGCGCACGTGGACCCGTCGCCAATGAGACCATGATCCTCGTTGGCAGGTACCCGTCCCGGCGAACCACCGCACGCATGTACGCCGCAGGGAACACTATTGCGGACTCGTTCACACTCCTGACAACGCGGGGTCACTCACGGCCCGTCCGGAGCCACTTTATGGGCGCGATATGACCCCGCGTCGGTTGATGTGGGTTGCCGCGGCGGAGCCGGCACCTCTCCGGTTTCTCGTTGGGCAGAGGCCGTATGGAGCTCACCGGCTGCCTTCAGTCGCGGGGCCGGAGCCGCGCATTCGGGAGTGCAGGCGCCGGCAACGGCGCTGGTTCACCCGCGGGGAAAGTGCCGAAGCGCAGGCCTTCGGTTTCCGTCCCGGCAGCAACAAGTGCGTCCTCGGCGCCGATTTCCGCCTGCCACTGCGCCCGGTACGTGACGATTTCTTCATGGCTTCGTCCCACGAAGTTCCACCACATCACGATCTGCTCGCCCAGGGGTTCGCCTCCGATCAGGAGCACGCGCAGCGGTTCGACGCCGGCCGCCAGGGTCAGGGACGTGCGCCCGGCCGGCAGGTAGGCGAGGTGGTCCTTGGCAACCGGGTGGCCATCCACCATGAGCTCTCCGGCATCAACCAGCAGCCCGTGTTCAAAGGACGGCTCGGTGTCCAGATTCAGGGCCGCCCCCGAGTCCAGCAGGATTTCAGCGCCGAGCAATGGTGTGTGGGTGGTGACCGGTGAGGTGGAACCGGCCATGGATCCCAGGAAGACCCGCATGACCCAGCCGGTTCCGGACAGCGGATCGGGGCGGTAGTGCTCAAAGGTGGGCTCCATCTGGCGGGTACTGTCCGGCAGCGCCACCCACAGCTGCGCGCCGTGCAGCACGTCGCTCCCGGGGGTGGAAAATTCCGAGTGGCTGATGCCTCGCCCGGCGGTCATCAGGTTGACCTCGCCGGGCCGCACTGCGGCGTGGAAACCGGCCGAGTCGCGGTGCTCAATCTCGCCGGTGAACAGCCAGCTGACGGTCTGCAGGCCGGTGTGCGGATGGCGCGGCACGTGCATGCCCCCCGATTCGCCGACCCGGTCCGGGCCGTAGTGGTCAAGGAAGCACCAGGCGCCGATGAGGCTCCGCTGGCGCTGCGGAAGCGTCCGTCTGACGTCCATGGCCCGCGGCCCGCCCAGCGGTACCTGCCGGGGCACCAGGACTTCCACGCCCACGCAGCTGTCATCCGTTTCGCACAGGATCTCCTGGGGTGCCGACTCGGTGTTGCTCATTACGACAGCCTAGCCATCGCGCGGCGGTGTCCGCAGCCTGCGCAGGCGTCATCATGGAGTTATGACCATCCCCGAGTTGCCCGTCACGATCAGCGTGGGCGAGTCCGCCGTTTCAGGTTTGTACGCCCGTCCGGGGACCCCGGCGGCGACCCTGGTGGTCGCCCACGGGGCGGGGGCCGGCATGGAACACCCGTTCCTGGCCGGGTTCACCCGCGCCCTGAACGGGCTGGGAATCGCCACGCTCCGCTTCAACTTCCCCTACCGGGAAGCCGGACGGAAGTTCCCCGACAAGCCGCCGGCAGCGATTGCGGCCTGGCGCGCGGCCATGGCTGACGCCGCCGCCCGGTCGGCGGGCGAACCGCTCTGGGCCGCCGGCAAGTCCTTTGGCGGACGGATGGCCTCGATGGCGGTTGCCGAGGGGATGCCTGCGGCCGGACTCATCTACCTTGGCTACCCGCTCCATCCCCCGGGCAAGCCGGAGAAGCTCCGCGACGAGCACCTCTACGGGCTGACCCTGCCGATGCTCTTCCTGCAGGGCACGCGCGACCCGTTTGCCACGCCGGGACTGCTGGCGGCCGTGGCGGCCCGCATCGGTCCGACAGCAACCCTGGAGTGGCGCGACGGCGGCGGCCACACCTTCGATGTCAAAGGGAGCAGGCACAGCACGGAGGAGGTCGGGGCATCACTGGCGGAATCCGCCGCGGCTTTCATCGCCGCGCACCGACCCGGCTGAGGCACCGGCATCCGCGGCGTCAGATCCAGGCGGTCCTGCGCAGCGGCGGTTCGTCGCCGCCGGGCCGCTGCACCAGGATCTGGTTGACGCCGGTCATGCCGGACTCGAAGCCCAGGGCACTGGCGGCCATGTAGAGCCGCCAGACCCGTGCCCGGCCTTCACCGGCCAGCCGCACCGCCTCGCTCCAGTCCTGGTCAAGGTTCCGCACCCAGGCCCGCAGGGTCAGGGCATAGTGCCGGCGCAGGGCCTCGACGTCGAGGACTTCCAGTCCGCCGGATTCAAGCGCTCCCACCATCTCCGCCAGGGCCAGCATCTCGCCGTCCGGGAAGACGTAGCGCGGGATGAAGGAGTCCGGATCCGGGGCGGTGGCCCCTGCATTCCAGGAAATGGCGTGGTTGAGCAGCCGGCCCCCCGGCCGGAGCAGCCCGTGCAGCCTGGCAACGTACCCGGGCATCTGCTCGCGGCCCACGTGCTCGGACATGCCGATGGAGCTGATGGCGTCGAACGGCCCGTCGTCGACGTCGCGGTAGTCCTGGACGCGGATGGCCACCCGGTCCGTCAGACCGGCATCCGCCACGCGCTTGCCCGCCATGGCCGCCTGTTCCCCCGAGAGCGTCACGCCCACGACGTCGACTCCGTAGTTCTGCGCCGCGTGGAGGGCAAAGCTCCCCCAGCCGCAGCCAACGTCCAGCACTCTCATGCCCGGTTGCAGGCCCAGCTTGCGGCAGACCAGATCGAGTTTGGCGTCCTGCGCGGCTTCCAGCCCGGTGCCTTCGCCCTGCCAGACTGCGCAGGAGTAGACCATCGACGGGCCGAGGACAAGGGCGTAGAAGTCGTTGCCGACGTCGTAGTGGTGCGAGATGGCGGCAGCGTCACGCGTCCGCGTGTGCCGCCGGCCGGCGCGGACGATCCTGGCTTCCTCCGGCGGTGGCGCCGGGTTCGGCCCCAGGGCACCGAGCAGGGCGGCGTTCTTCAGGATGGTCGCCAGTTCCCGGATAGTGGGACGCCGGAACGGCCCGGGCTCGGCGAACTTGCCGGTGGAACTCAGGGCCCCGAAGCTCGCGAAAATGTCGCCCGGGGCGTCGATGTCCCCGGCAACATAGGCGCGGCTGAGGCCGAGCTGCCCGGGCGACCACAGCATCCGGCGGAGCGCCCGCCGCGAGAGGAACTCGATGACCGGCGCTCCGGCGGGGCCGGCCTCCGAACCGTCCCAGGCCTTCAGCCGCACAGGGATCTCCGCTGCGCCCAGGACGACGGAGAGCACTTCCGCCAGCCGTGGCGCCACCCCGGTCTTTTCACTCATGAGCATGGCCTTTCTTCCGGCGCCTTCGTCCGCTTCCAATCTATTTCGGCGGCCGCCAGGCGAACAGGGGCCGGATGGCCCTGCCGCGGTGCGGTTCCGGGGCCAATGCCTCTGGCGCTCCCCCGCACGGGGCACCTACGGTCGTGGCATGACTGAAGCACTGTCGTCTCTCACGGAGACGTTCAAAAACGTGGGTGTGTCCAGGGCTTATGGGCCGGCGGTGACCGTGGACGGTGAAGAGCTGATCCCGGTGGCCCTGGTGTCCTTCGGCTTCGGCGGCGGCGGGAACTCCGGGTCCGGCCCCGTCGGCGCAGCCGCAGGCGGGGCCAGCGAAGGGCCGGCTGCCGGAGGCGGCGGAGGCGGCTTTGTGCTCCCGCTGGGCGTGTACTGCCGCGGACGGGACGGACAGGTGTCGTTTCGGCCCAACAGCATCGCCGTCCTTGCCGGGCTGGTTCCGCTCGTGTGTGCCGTCGGATTCTCGGTCCGCGGGGTGCTCCGCACCCTCCGCCGCCGCTGACTCCACCACGATGCGCGACAATTCCCGCGCACGTCCGTGCACGCGGTCGCACTGGCGTGCCAGGGAGTGGCGACGAATCCGGCGCTGAACTGAGCGTAGGCCGGGGCCGCCCCACCCATTCGGCGCGCCCGCCCGGCGCCGGCCCCGGCACACGTCTCGGCGTGACAGACTATGGGCGTGAACAACGCAATGGACGTGCCCGCGGAGACGATGCGGGACGCTGACGTACCGCAGTGGTGGGGGCAACTCGGGCTTCCGGGCCTGATCGACATCCATACGCATTTCCTTCCGGAGCGGATGCTGCGCCGGGTGTGGGCGCACTTCGACGAGGCCGGCCCCCTCATCGGCCGCCCCTGGCCCATTACCTACCGCACGGACGAGGCGAGCAGACTGGCCCGCCTGCGCCAGCTGGGGCTGCGCCATTTCACCGCGCTGACCTACGCGCACCGCCCGGGCATGGCGGCGGAACTCACTGATTTTGCCCTCGAACTGGCCGCAGCAGAGCCCGACTGCGTCCCGAGCGCCACCTTCTTTCCCGAGGAAGGCGTCCTGGATCAGGTGCGGTCGGCCCTGGACCGCGGCGCCCGGGTCTTCAAGATCCACGCGCAAGTGGGCGGATTCGATTTGCGCGAGCCGGTCCTCGACCCCGTCTGGGGGCTGCTCGCCGAGACCGGCGTTCCGGTCGTCGTGCACGTCGGGAGCGGCCCGGTTCCCCGTCCCGGTTTCACCGGCCCGGACAAGCTTGAAGGTGTCATGCGCCGCCATCCCCAGCTGACCGCCGTCGTCGCCCATCTGGGGGCCCCTGAGTATGGCGAGTTCCTGGACCTGGCCGAGACGTACCCCCGCCTTCACCTGGACACCACCATGGTGTTCACGGACTTCTTCGAGGCCGCCGCGCCTTTCCCGCCCGAGCTCCTGCCGCGGCTGGTCGCGATCCCGGAGCGGATTGTGCTCGGCAGCGACTTCCCGAACATCCCGTACGCCTACGCCCATCAGCTGGAGGCGCTGGAACGGCTCCGTGACAAGGAGCCCCGGCTCGACGACGACTGGCTGCGGATGGTCTGCTGGTCCAACGGCAAGCGCCTGCTGGGCGTCTGACCCGCCCTACTCCTTGTTCCTGGCCCGGCTGGGCTGCACCCGCATCGGCTCACCCGGCATCTTCGGGAAGTCCGGCGGAAAGGGCAGTTCCCCCAGCCCGTCCGAGACGTCCCGCTCCCACCACTTCAGCAGGACGCTGATGGTGCCGGGCTTCGCATGCATCTCCGCCCACGGGTCCCCGGTGGCTTTGAGCCGCTGCGGCACCGTGGTAACGGTGAAGTCCTTGGTGGTGACGTGCTCCAGCTCATCCCAGCCGATCGGGCAGGAAACCGTGGCACCGGGCAGGGCGCGCGGACTGTAGGCCCCGGCCATGGTGCGGTCGCGGTTCGCCTGGTTGAAGTCGACGAAGATTCTGGTGCCCCGCTCTTCCTTCCACCAGGCCGTGGTGACCTTGGCCGGCATCCGCCGCTCCAGTTCGCGGGCGGCGGCGATCACGGCGTGCCGCACCTCCAGGAACTCGTGGCTGGGTTCGATCGGAGCGAACACATGCAGGCCCCGGTTGCCGGAGGTCTTGATGAAGGACTCCAGCCCGGCCTCGGCCAGCACGGAGCGGAGTTCCTGCGCGGCAGGCACGGCGTCCTCGAATCCTGTGCCCGGTTGCGGGTCGAGGTCGATCCGGAGCTGGTCCGGGTTGTCCGGGTTGCCGGCCCGCGAGGCCCAGGGGTGAAACACCACCGTGTTCATCTGCACCGCCCAGACCGCGGCGGCAATCTCGTCGATCACCAGCTGCGGATGGGAGCGTCCGCTGGGATAGACCACCATCACCGAGCGCACAAAGTCCGGGGCGCCCCGCGGCGGGTTCTTCGAGAAGAACTGCTCGCCGTCGATGGTGTCGCCGAACCGCTGGAGCGTCACGGGCCGGTCGCCGTTCGCCGCCAGGAAGGCGTCCCCGACATCGACAATGTACCGGGCGAGGTCCAGCTTCGTGAGGCCCAGCTGCGGCCACAGGACCCTGCTGGGGCTGGAGATCCGCAGGTTCCGCTGCCCGCCGGGGCTGTCAACCGTGATGGTGGCTTCGTCCTTGGCCATGGGGACAAGGTACTCCCAGACCAGGGACAACTGAAGAGCCGGCCACAACGGTGCCCCATCGATCGACAACGCTCGAGAGATGGGCGCGTATTCTCTCGCCTCCGGCCACCTGGCGTTCACCGCCGCCGGCAATATCGTTGTGCTCTCCGGCGTCTTCGTCGAGGAACCCACCCCACACCCAGGTGCGGCAGGAAACCGGCCGCGGCGGCTCCGGGCTGACCCTCGGCGCCGGGAGGACTAGGGTGAATCATGGACACCTCGCCGGCGTGGGACCGCCCCACTTCGTCCCTCTACACCGACCACTACGAACTGACCATGCTGCAGGCTTCCCTCCACTCCGGGGCCGCAGAGCGAAGGACCGTGTTCGAGGCGTTCGCCCGCGGGCTGCCGGACGGGCGCCGGTACGGGATCGTGGCCGGAACCGGGCGGCTGCTGGAGGGTCTCGCCGGTTTCCGCTTCGGCGCGGCGGAGCTGGAGTTCCTGGACCGGACCGGCGTCGTCAATGCCGGCACCCTCGCCCGGCTCGCGGACTTCCGGTTCTCCGGCGACATCTGGGGCTACCCCGAGGGGGAGGCCTACTTCCCCTACTCGCCCGTCCTGATCGTGGAATCGACTTTCGCCGAAGCCTGCATCCTGGAGACTTTCGTGCTGTCCGTCCTCAACCATGACAGTGCCATCGCCTCGGCGGCCTCACGGATGGTCAGTGCGGCAGGCGGACGGCCCTGCATCGAAATGGGTTCGCGCCGGGCACAGGAGGAAGCCGCCGCCGCGGCTGCCCGGGCGGCCGTGATCGCTGGCTTCGCTGCAACATCGAACCTGGAAGCGGGCCGGCGCTTCGGGCTCCGGACCGTGGGAACGGCAGCTCATTCCTTCACCCTCCTGCACGACACCGAACGCGATGCGTTCCGGGCGCAGTTGGACTCGCTCGGGGCCGGGACCACACTGCTGGTGGACACCTACGACGTCGAAGCGGCCGTCCGGACCGCCGTCGACCTCGCCGGCGACCAGCTGGGGGCGGTGCGGCTCGATTCCGGAGACCTGCTGGCGCAGGCCCGGTGGGTCCGTGAGCTGCTGGACAGCCTGGGCAACGTGCACACGAAGATCGTCGTCACGTCTGACCTGGACGAGTACTCCGTGGCGGCGCTCCAGGCCGCGCCGGCTGATTCGTACGGCATCGGCACGGCGCTGGTCACGGGTTCCGGCGCCCCCACCGCCGGCATGGTCTACAAGCTGGTCAGCCGCACCAACGACGCCGGGCAGTTCATTGCGGTTGCCAAGAGCTCCAAGAACAAGATCAATGTCGGTGGCCGGAAGCACGCCGTTCGCCGGCTCGACGGCTCCGGCACGGCCACCCACGAGGTCCTGGGGGTTGGCCGCCCGCCGGCGGAGGAACCCAACGGCAGGCCACTGCTCCAGCAGTTCATCCGGGCTGGCGAGCTCCTTCCCGGATGGACCGGGCCGGAGGCCGTGGTGCGGGCCCGGGGCCGGCACGCCGACACCATGGCAGAACTGCCCGCCGTCGTGAACCGGCTCCAGCGGGGCGAACCCGCCATACCGACCATCTATGCGTGAGGGCGGCGCCGTGCGCGCCGGTATCCTGCCTGCAGTTCCGCGGGACGGGCGGGGCGGCCGGTACGGCGGCGGTCCAGCTCATCGGTGACGAGCCGCAACAGCTTTCCGGCGGACTCCGAGAGGTCCCTGCCCTTGTCCGGGGAGGCCAGCTCGACGCATTGAAGCAGCGCCGAGCGGAGACGCACCAACTGTGCGGAGGGCACCAGGGGCCAGCGGCGGAACGAATCGAACATCAGCTCTGCGCCGTGGGCGTGGGCGAGCGAGCCGTATCCGCCAGCCAGTTCCGGTCTCATGCTGCGCGCTTCCGCCCGGCGGTGCCGGCTCCGAGCAGACGGCTGCCCCACCATCCCGAATCGCGGAGCATCGCGACGGCTTCGGGGTCGGCGGTAGTGAGCTCCCGCAGGTCCACGACGGTGTCGAGACCATGACCAAACGAACCTGCCCGGCGGGCAACGGCAATAAGACCTGCCACGTTCTTGACGGTAAGTTGGCCCACCGGTGATGCGAGGGCGGATTCTGAACTGAGGTCGACAGCGACAGTGACGCCGAGTTTGCTGGTCATGTAAAAATTCCCCTGCGAAGCAATTACGGCCGGCTGCATGACCACCTCTAGGATACCCGACACGCCGTGAGCCGCGTCACAATCACGTAACCGCCGCCCGAGCTTCAGCTCCGTTTCTTGGTCCTGGCGGTCGCCGGCGCCGACCACGGATCCTCCGGCCAGGGGTGTCTGGGGTACCGGCCCCGCATCTCGGCACGGACCTGGGCGTAGGGTCCGGAGCAGAACGAGGACAGGTCATCCGTCACGGCCAGGGGCCGCCGGGCCGGCGACAGCAGGTGGAACAGCACCGGCACCCTGCCGCTTACGAGCCGCGGCGTCTCGTCCCAGCCGAAGCACTCCTGAAGCTTGACGGCGACCACCGGGCGGGCGCCGTTGTCACCGACGTCGGGGTAGTCGATTCTGACCCAGGAACCGCTCGGCACCTCCAGCCGTTCCGGGACCAGTTCCCCGAGCCGGGCGGCGTCGGGCCAGGGCAGCAGGCGCCGCAGGGGATCGGCCAGGTCAATCCCGCTGGTGGCAGCGCCTCCGGCCAGCGCCTCGAGTTCCGGTGCGAGCCACTCACCGAGGCGGGCCAGCAATGCCGGCTCGGTCACATCCGGCCATGGATCCCCGAGTTCCCGGTGCAGCAGGGCAAGCCGGCGGCGCAGGGCGTCGGCCGCCGTCGACCATCCAATCGTTCCCAGCCCTTCCCTTTCCAGCGCCCGGGCCACTGCCGCACGGCCTTCAGCGGCGGAGGGACGCACCGGTGTGGAGGAGAGGACGATCGCGCCCAGCCGCCGCACCTTCCGGGCCGTGACCCGGCCCTGGCTGAACACGGCCTCCACGGTGTCCCTCAGGAGGTGCCGGGCGGCGGCTTCGGCCGTGTCCGCTGTCAGCGGTGCTGCCGAGCGGATGACAGCTCCCGTGCCGGCGGCGTCGCGCCCCTGGGCCCGGGAGACTTCGGCGACGGCGAGCCATTCGTGCCCGGACAGGGAGCTTCCGGCCGGGAGCCCGGCGCGGGTCCCGGAGCTGAGCAAATAGCGTTCCGGGCCGTCTCCGGGGACCCGGCGCGCCACCCGGTCCGGGAAGGCGAGGGCGACGACGACGCCGACAGCATCGCGGGGGGTGACCGCAGCCGTGACGGATGGGGATACGACGCCGGAGCGCTCCTGGCGTGCGATGGCCTCCATCCGCCGGACGTCGTCAGCCCAGCGCCGGGACGCCGGATCCTTGCCCGTGCGCAGGCCGGCCAGGAGTCGAGGGAGATCGGCGCCGGGGGCACGCTGGTCCCCGGCGACGAGCGCGACGGCTTCCGCGGCGGTACGGTTCCCCACAGCGGCTGCCCCGTCCAGCAGCGCCCGGGCCAGCCGGGGATCGGCGGGTATCCTCGCCAGCGCCTTGCCGAGAACCGTGGCCAGGCCCTCCGGTTCCACCGCGCCGAGTTCCCGCAGCACCTCAACGGCTTCGTCCATCGCGGACTGTGGCGGGGCGTCCGGCAATGACAGCCCGCGGCCGCCGGGCGACCCCCAGCACGCCAGAACCAGGGCAGCGCCGGTGAGGTCCGCGACGGCGATCTCCGGCGTCGGGTGGGCCGGGGCGGCGCCGTATGTCTTTTGGTCGTAACAGCGGACCACCTGCCCCGGTCCCTGGCGGGCAGCCCGCCCGGCGCGCTGCTCGGCCGAAGCGCGGGAGCAGGACACGTTCACGAGCCCGGACATTCCGCGGCCCGCGTCCCGCCGCGGCTCCCGGGACAGCCCGGAGTCGATGACCAGCCGGACTCCCGGGACTGTCAGGGAGGACTCGGCGAGCGACGTCGAGACAATGATCCTCGGGCTGCCGCCGGGTTCCCGCCCGGAAACAGCGCGGTCCTGCTCTGCCGCGCCGATCTGCCCGTGCAGTTCCAGGACCTCCGCGCGCGTGCGGCCGCGCAGCCGGGCCGCGACGTAGGACACTTCCCAGGCCCCCGGGACGAACACGAGGGCGTCAATGTCCAGACCTGTTGCGAGTGCTGCAGCATGCGACGCGGCGGCCGTGTCTGCCACATGGTCCAGGAAGCCCCGGGTCACACCGCGCTCATCCAGCCGTGGCACCGCGGCCGGTACCCACTCCACCGCCAATGCGTGCAGCGCGGACGGGCAGTCGACGACGGGCGCCAGGCGGCCGGCGCCGTGGTCCGCCGGGTCGTGGTCCTCCGCGTCGCCGCCCGCTCCGATGAGGGCGGCGAAGCGCGGCGCATCCAGGGTCGCGGACATGGCGACGAGTGCGAGGTCGCCCCGCAGTTGGCGGACCTCGGTGAGCATGCCGAGCAGCAGGTCGGTTTCGAGGCCGCGTTCGTGGACTTCGTCGAGAATGACGGCACTGGCGGTTTCCAGTCCCGGATCCGCGAGCAGGCGGTTCAGCAGGATGCCCGGGGTGACAAATTCGATCAGCGTTCCCGGGCCCGTCTGGCGTTCGCCGCGGACCGTATACCCGACCCGCTCCCCCAGTCGGCTGCCGTCCAGCGCAGCTAACCGCCGGGCTGCCGAGCGCGCGGCGACCCGACGCGGTTGGGTGACAATAACGCGTGCGACCGCCCCGCGTCCCTGCTGCCCTGCTGCGCTTAAGGCAAGGTTGGCCAGCAGCGGCGGGACCAGCGTTGTCTTGCCCGTGCCTGGCGGCGCCTGCACCACGGCGGTCGCGCCCGGGCCGCCGGCCTGCAGTGCCTCGGCCAGATCGCCGAGCGAATGCCCGAAGACCAGGCCGGACCCGATGACCGCCAGCTTGAACGGGACGGGAGCAGGGGTCAGCGGAACAGCCGGAGTAGTCACACCTCCATTGTCCCTACAAAGCCGGGACGCCGTGTTCCGCGCGGAACGGAAATGGCGTCCTCGGTCGTTAAGGCAGAGAACGTTGAGCCGCCTCGATCCCGGGACCTTTGGCTCATGCGGCCCGAACTCGAGCGGGCCTACTCTGGTCCATGACCGACTCCGAGATGCTCGAGGTGGAGCGAAAGTACGACGTCGGCGAAAATGACGAACTGCCGGTCCTCGAGTCGTTGCCGGGCGTGGACCGGGTCGGGCCACCCGAGAACGAATCCCTCGACGCCCTCTACTTTGATACCGCCGGCCTGGCACTGGCGTCCCGCGGGATCACCCTGCGCCGGCGGACCGGTGGACACGACGACGGATGGCACTTGAAACTCCCCGTGGCTGTCGGGGAACGTCAGGAATTCACGGTGCAGTTCGGCAACAATCCGGAGTCGGTGCCCCGGCGGCTGCGGAGACTCGTCCAGGTCCATACGAGGGACCAGGACGTGATTCCGGTGGCAAGGCTGAACACCCGGCGCACCACGCAGCGCCTCTTCGCATCCGACGGAACCGCCCTGGCCGACTTCAGTGATGATCGGGTGGATGCCCAGACCCTGGTGGAGCCGCAGGCACACTCCACCTGGCGGGAATGGGAAATCGAGCTCATCGACGGACCCAAGCGGCTGCTCAAAGGCGCCGACGAGCTGCTCGCCGGGACGGGCCACCATAAGTCGGCGATGCCATCCAAACTCGCCCGCGGCCTGGGCGAACAGTATCCCGCCGGCAGCGAACCCGCACCCGGCCCGGATCCCGAGGGACCGGCTTCGGCGGTGCTCCTTTCCTATCTGGGCCAGCAGGTCGAGGCGCTCAAGAAGCATGACCCCGGAGTCCGGGACAACGTGCCGGACGCCGTCCATCAGCTCCGGGTGGCCGCCCGCCGGATGCGATCCGCGCTGGCTACCTTCCGTAAACTTGCCGACCCCGATGTCACCCGATCGCTCCGCTCAGAACTCCAATGGCTTGCCGGCACGGTGGGTGAGGCCCGGGACAACGAGGTGATGCGGGCCCGACTGCTGGAGTTGATCGCCGCCGAGCCACCGGACCTGTTGCTGGCCCCGGTTGCCCGGCAGATCAAGGAGCATTTCGATGCCGCGGCCCACGATGCCCGCGCGAAGGGCCTGACCGCGTTGAAGAGTCCCCGCTACTTCCGGCTGCTCGATTCGCTGGATGCCTTCCTGGCGGAGCCGCCGCTGACCGGGACTGCCGGGAAGGAAGCCCTGCAGACCGTGGGCCGGCTCGTGTCGAAGCAGCGCAAGCGCTTGAAGAAGGAGGTGCGTGCCCTCGACGTCGACTCCGACAGCCCGGCCGCGGACGCCGCCCTCCATAAAGTCCGGAAGAGCGCCAAGCGGCTGCGCTATGCGGCAGAAGCGGCTGCCCCGATTTTCGGGAAACAGGCCACCACGCTGGCACGTGCCGCCGAAGAGATCCAGGAGAGCCTGGGCGATCACCACGACAGCGTGGTCACCCAGGACCTGCTGCGCGAATTGGCCGCCAAGCATCGCGGAAAAAGCGCGTTCACCTACGGGCGGCTGCATGCCCTCGAACAAGCGGCCGGGGAGGAATCCCGCGAGCGGTTCTTCCGCACGTGGAGCTCGTCTCCGCCCACGCCGCTCCGCTGGAAATAGGTGGCCCCCGGCGTCAGCGACCCGGGGGTCGAATGACCAGCACGGGGCTGTGGAGGTGTGCGTCCAGCCTCGCAGCCAGGGTCTGGCGCCTGCCCGGAACAAAGAGTCAGACGGTTATTAGCCCACTCCCAGCAGCACCGGCCCCGGCGGAAATTTCCTGTCCGCCGCGGCAGGCCGATCGTCGCCCGTGGAGTCCATTAGCGGGGGCCGGTAGCGCGTGCTGCCGGCAGATCCATAATCGACAGGCTAGCCATCGTGCGGATTCAAGCCCAGCATTCGCCCGGAAGGCTGGCCCCGATGCCGCGGGTGCTTCCCGAGCCGTCCTCACTGGGAGGCCGGAGGCCCGGGATCGCGGCACATCAGGCGCCGGAGGGTGATAGCTTCTGTCCATGGTTCACGGGGAAATTGTTCCGAAGCGCAGGGCTGTCATTGCGGCGGGGGTAGGATCCGCGGCGCTGGCCGCCTATTCGATCGCCGGCGCCTTCCAGACTCTCGTGTGGAATCCGATGGCCGCGGTCCCGGGCGCAACCTTGACGAAATATACACAGCCCTCGACGACGCCGGCGAGTCCCTGGGCGCTCCCCGGGTGATCGCCTGGAGTGCTGTCGGAGGGGCCTTGGCTGCCGTTGCCCTGATAGCAACAATCCTCGCGAAGGCGCCACGCGCGAGCGACGTGACCGCCGGGTACCTGGCTTTGATCGTCCTCGCGGCGCCGTCCCACTGGTTCGTCGCGTTTACGGGAGGCCTGGGCATTGCCGATGCCTTCGCGACCCCAGGGGGCGATCATGCGCCGTGGGGCGGGCTGCTCTATACCGCCAGCGGTCTCGCTTTGCTGGCTCTGGTGGGACTGGCCGTCCGGGGAAAGAGGCTCCCAAGTGCCTGAAGCCACCGCCGCGCCGCAGGATCCCGCCCGACACCGGCGAGTCCCGGTCCTGGCCGCCGCCCGGGCCAGTCTGGTGTTGGTGGTCCTCGCTTTTTCCGGCTGCGCGGGTTCCTCCTCCGGAGACGGCGAGCCGCCCTGCTTCCCGCCGGTGTTTTCCGTGTCGCCGTCGAGCGCCAAACCAGGCGACACCGTGACCGTGAAGGCTCCGGACGCTGACTGCAACCCGCGCTACGGCGCGAATGCCCGCATCCAGGTAACCATGACCGACGCCGCCGGCCGGGACGTATTGACCGCGACCGCCCCGATGAACGACGCCGGGGGCTTCAGCTACAGTTTTGAGGTCCCCACCGGGACCGCTGCGGGAGAGTCGGCCCTCACGGCGATGCCCTTCAACATCGACTGGTGCGACGACACCGGCAGAAACAACCGGGCTGCGGGCGCGGGAGCGGCCGGGGTTTCGAACGGATGTCGTGCGTCATTCCGCAGGAGCCACTGGCCATCACCCTGGGCTGACCAAGCCGGGTGGCACGTAACGGCCACTGCAACGCAACGCGGGGTCACCTCGCGCCCATAATCCGCCGCCGGATGAACCGGAAGTGACCCCGCGTTGCGTCTCCGCGGTGAACCGGGGCACGGGCCGGCGGCCAGGGGTCAGCGGCCAGCCAGCGGGCGTCTGCGCCACGCGAGGATCAGCAGCACCAGACCGATCGGGACGAGGGCAACAGAGGCGTAGAAAATGGTCCGTTCGGCCATGGTGGGTGCAACGATCTGGCTGAACAGTCCGGTGCCCAGGGCAGGATCCAAATCCAGGCCCAGCGCCTCAAGTCGCATGTAGCGTGAAAATGAAACGACACGCACGGCAAAGGCGACGGCCATCCCAACGGCAAACAGGACTACTCCCAGCATGAACATAATCTGGCTGCGGTTGAACACGGTTCCCCCTAAGAGTTGTTGACCTCCCCTGGCACATGGAGCCTACCCGTCACCGCGGGCAACATGGCTCCCCCACTGCATTTCGGGCTGTCCGGCCCCTGGGCCAGGGATTCCCGCATTCTTGTTGCTGGGCTGCTTGGCCCGGATCGCCACGTTTGTCTCCTATGGAGCCGCATTCGCAGCCACGGCGCCCGCCTCCGCATCACTCGTGGCAATCCAGCTGGCCAACAGTCCCAGCGCCTCCTCGGCAGCCGAGCCTGGCTCCGCGCTGTAGACGACCAGGGACAACCCTGGATCAGCTGGCAGATCCATTGCCTCGAACGCGAGGTGCAGATCGCCCACGACCGGGTGGTGGATGTCCTTCAGGCCGGTGTGGTGATAACGCACGTTGTGGGCCGCCCACCGGACGCGGAACTCCTCGCTTCGCATGGACAACTCCCCGAACCGGGCGAGGTTCACGGGCTCCTGGCGCGGCGCGGCGCCAGGAACTGGCGGATCTCGTTGCGGTTGTCCGTGCCATCCACCCTAGAAGGCCTGCGGCCTCCCTGGGAGGTTCCCCCGTTACCTGTACAACAGGGCCTTCCGGCTGGCACAGGGCGTTCCGTGGCATTCCGGGGCGCCGCTTCCGCCGTCGGCCCTCACCGTGATCGGGCCGACGGCGGCGCGAGCGGGGCGGCTCAGCTGTTCTGCAGGTCAGAGTGGTGCTCGGCTACAACGTTCGGGTGTGCCCGCAGCCGGTAGCGCAGGGCGTTGTCCCCGTACGTTTCGAGGATGGGGCTGTTTGTCGGGTCGACGGACAGGCCGCGGGCCTTGGCCTGGAACTCGGGGCTGACCGCGAGCTGGGGCATCGTCGCGTCCAGCGCCGGGTTGAAAAAGAACGGAAGCGATATCCGGTCGGTACCGCGCAGGGGCGAAATCACCCGGTGCAGGGTCGCCTTGAGGTATCCGTTGGTTGCCAGTTCGAGCATCTCGCCGATGTTGACCACGAACGTTCCCGGCACCTGCGGGGCGTCGATCCACTGCCCTTGGTACTCGACCTGCAGCCCACCCTTTCCGGGCTCCACGAGCAGCAGCGTCAGGACGCCGCCGTCGCGGTGGGAGCCCACGCCCTGCTTGGGCTCGGGGTCGGACTCCCCCGGATACCGCACAATTTTCAGCAGGGGAAAGGCCCGTGCCGCGAATGCCTCATCGAAAGTGTCCTCGGCCGCCCCGAGGGACACCGCCAGGGCACGCAGGAGGGTCAGCGAAATGTCACTCAGCCGCCCGGTCCACTCCTGGACAATGCCCCGCATTTCGGGGAGGGCATCCGGCCACAGGTTGGGGCCCTCAAGACGCCAGTAGTCGGCGACGCCTGGCCCCTGCTCCACCACGGCACGCTCAACGCCGATATCGATTTGCTCCCGCCAGTCGACGGCGCCGTCCGTGAGCTCGCCGCCGACCCGGGTGTAACCCCGGAACTGCGGGCTGTTGACGTTCTCGACCGCGAGCTTCTGCTCGTCAGGGAGCTCGAAGAAACGTCGGGAGACGTCGACGATGGAATCCGTCAGCTCCTGCGGGATGCCGTGTCCGGCCAGGTAGAGGAAGCCGACCTCATGCATGGCGTTGCGGAGGTCATCGCGGAACCGCGAGGCCTCCTCCGGGCCCGCGCTCAATCGGGAAAGGTCCAGGACGGGCAATGATTTGAGTGGCACCTTATTAGTCCTTTTCGATGTACATGGCAAGCTGGCGGCTGTACTTTCTCCAATATTACGGAGTTGTAGGTGGCGTGGGGCATTCGCATGTCGATTTAAGACATTCCGGCGGCTGCGCTGGCCGGCATCCGCAGGATGACGTTGCCCCTTTTGCGCCCCGCGTCCACGAAGCGATGCGCTGCGACGACGTCGGCAAGGTTGTAGCTGCGGTCCCTGACCGACCGGTAGTGCCCCTGTTCCGCAAGACGGACGAGGAACGCCAGATCCTCGGCCGCGTACGTAACGCTGCCCGCGGTGACGAGTTTTCCGCTCGCCCGGCTCCGCCAGGGGGCCAGCAGTATTCCTTTAAGGTCGGCGACGACGAGCAGCAGCGCCCCGCCGGGGTTGATTGTTGCCGCGGCCCGCTCGAACGGGAGATTGCCGACACAGTCCATGACGACGTCGTAGGTCCTGCCCTCAGTAGTGACGTCAACGGCTGAGTAGTCGAGCACCCTGTCCGCGCCCAGTGACGCCACCAAATCAGCGTTGGCGGCGCTGCTCACGCCCGTAACATGGGCACCCGATTGCTTCGCGAGCTGCACGGCGGCCGTTCCCACGGCGCCGGACGCTCCGTTGACCAGGACCGTGTGGCCCGGGTTGATGCTTGCGCGGCTGAGGAAGACCCGTGCGGTGAGGCCGCCGAAGACGAGTGTCACGGCGTCCTCGAACGTCATGTTGCGTGGTTTGGCTGTGATGGCGCCGTCCGCGGGCACACAGGCAAACTCGGTGTGCCCGCCAAAGCTGGCGCCGAGCATCGCGATCACCGCGTCGCCGGGCTGGAACTTCGTGACGTTCGCACCAACAGCCTCGACGACGCCGGCTATGTCCATCCCCAGCACGCGGCGTCGCGGCCTGTAGAGGCCCAGCGCCGGCGCGGCCAGCATCCCCAGCCCGCGGGGAATATCGCGGCCGCGCGCGCGGTGATCCGCGGCGCTCACCGTGCTCGCATGCACCTTAACCGCCACCTCGTTGCTGCCGGGCAGTGGCTTGGCTATCTCCTCGACCCGCACGACGTCCGGAGGTCCGAACTGCCGGTACACGGCGGCCATCACCTGGCCACCCCCGCAGCGGCGCGGTCTGAGCGGTCTGAGCGGTCGGCGCGGCCGGAGCGGCCGGAGGGAGTGTGCGTGCGCACGGAGCGTCGGGCGCGCCGATGGATGACGTACTCGGCCACGGCCAGGTTGATCACCCAGGCCGCCGCCATCAGCAGCGCCCGGGTCAGCTCATCGGGCGTTCCCACGAGCAGTATCCAGGCCAGAATCACCAGGGCCTGGGTTCCGGCCGCGACGCCGAGTGCATAGCCGCGCGTCATCCACGCGCCGTGCCGGACATAATCCCGGTTCCTAAGCGCGATCACTCCCAGGACGATGCTGACCAGCATCGCCGAGCCGAAGAGCAGCCGAACCGGGACGTCTGTGTCGCCGTCCGGGAGGGGGTAGAAAGCCGACATCCACAGTCCGGAGAGGGCGGCAAAAAGGCCCGCGGGAATGAGAATGCCCCCGGCGACGCGGTGCCAGCCGCGCCTGCCCCGCAGCGCGGGAACGAACTGGAACGCCCCGAGCAGGCTGTAGATGGTGGCACTGACAATATGGACCACGACGGGAACCGGGGAGGCAAAGAACCTTGCATTTTGTGGCGTGATGGCGGCTTCCCCGGCCAGCTCCGTCATCCGCGACGCCCCGGCGATTACCGGAATGAGGCTCAGGAGGATCAGGGCGGCGGGTACAGCCCACGAGGGTCCGCGACGTGGCCTGGGGCGCCCGGTGGGTTCAAGGGCACTGCTGGGTTCGCGGGCGCTGCTGGGTTTTAATGTCATGGCCTGGTCCTCAGCTCAGGGGGTGTACTGCGTACACCCAATGGCCCTACGGTAGGTGTACGGCGTACACTTGTCAAGAGGGTGCCGCTAGGGAAAGGTTGTCGGGATGACTCAGCAGCTGGAGGCCACGGCCCGCACGCCCCTGAACCGGGAGCGGGTGCTGCAGGCCGCCGTCGAACTCGCTGATGCCGCGGGCTTCGAGTCGCTCAGCATGCGCCGGCTCGCCGAGGAGCTCGGGGTGGTGCCGATGGCGATCTATAAGCACGTCGCCAACAAGGATGAGCTGCTCGACGGGATGGTCGCGGCCCTCATAGGCGAAATCGCTCCCCCGGCGCCGGAACAGGACTGGAAGAGCGCCGTCCGCCTGCGGGTGCTTTCGGCGAGGCAGGCGCTGCAGCGGCACCCGTGGGCCCGCCAGGCCATCGAATCGCGGACCAACAAGACGCCTGCCGTCCTTGACTACATGGACTCGTTCACCGGCATGTTCCTGGCCGGCGGTTTCTCCGCCGATCTCACGCACCACGTGATGCATGCCATCGGAGGCCGTATGTGGGGCTTCACCCAGGAGCTGTTCGACGCGGGGGGCCGGAAGGCGGGGTCCCCGGCAGAGATTCCACCGGAAGCCCAGTCCGCCTTGCTCGAGCAGATGGCGGCCCGCTATCCGAACATCTTCGCGATCGCCATGTCGATGAACCACGATGCAGAGTCGGTGGTCGGGCATGGCTGCGACGACCAGTTCGAGTTCGAATTCGCGCTCGACCTCCTCCTCGACGGTTTTGAGCGGCTGCACGAGCAACGCTGGTCATCGACGCAGGCGAAGCTGGACCGCACGTAGGTGGCCTTCGAATCCGGGACTCCCCTTGCCGGATGAGGGACTTCAGAGGAGGATATGCGCACGCTCCAGGAGGGCTTTCATGACCAAGCTTGGCAAGTTTGAGAAGTACCTGATCGAGGAATTCTTCGATGATTACCGTGCGGGCGCCCTGAGCCAGCGGACGTTCACGCGCCGGGTGGCTTTCATCACAGGGAGCATGGCCGCAGCCTCGGCGGCGATGCTGATGGTGGGTTGCACGCCGGAGGAAGTCCCGCGCAGCACCGACCCTATGCCCACCCCCAGCCCCTCGCCCGCGGGCACGGGGGCCGGCAGCGCGTCCCCCGGCCCGGTGGCAGGGGCCAAGAGCCCACTCTCGGTTCCCGAGGGAGCGCCCGGCCTCGTGACAGAGACCGTCCGGTTCCCTGCCGGGGGAGCAGCGATCAGCGCCTACCTTGCCCGGCCGGAGGCGGGGGCGTCCGGACCGGCGGTCCTGATCTGCCACGAAAACCGCGGGCTGACCCCGCACATTGAGGACGTGGCACGGCGTTTCGCCAAGGCCGGCTTCGCTGCCCTCGCCGTGGACCTGCTCAGCAGGGAAGGCGGCACCGCGGGGATGGACCGCGACGCCGTCCCGGGGGCGCTGACGACGGCCGGCGCCCAGCGCCATGTCGCCGATTTCGCGGCGGCGTTTGATTATCTGCTGACAAAGGACTTCGTCGAAGAGGGGCGGATCGGCATGACCGGTTACTGCTTCGGCGGGGGCATCACCTGGCAGGCGGCGACGGATCTTCCCGGGCTGAAGGCGACCGCGGCATTCTATGGTCCGTCCCCCGACTTGTCGAAAGTCCCGGCCATCAAGCCAGCGGTTTTCGGCATCTACGCCGAACTCGATCAGCGGATCACCGGCGCACTGCCGGCGCTGAGGGATTCCCTGGCCGACACGGACGTCCGCCACCAGCTCACTGTCTATCCCGGCGTCGACCATGCCTTCCACAATGACACGGGGCCGCGCTACGTCGAAGCGCAGGCCACCGCCGCCTGGAACGACACGCTGGCCTGGTTCACCAAATACATCTGAGCCGTTGTTGCACAACTTTTACCCAGGGTTTACGTGCCTTGTCTTGCGGGCCCCACGGGGCCTGCAACAGACTGGTCATCACCAGAGGAACTGATCTTTCGTGATCGGTCGACAAGAACACCGGGACTCGGACGCAGTGGTGCGTCCGGCCTGATCCACGGTAGTGACGCCGAGGCGCAGGCTTTCCCGAACCGGGAGGATGGCGATGGCCGGAAAATTCGAATTGTTTGTTGACGCGGAGTCGAAGTTCCGATTCCGGCTCAAGGCACCGGACGGCACCGTGATGGCCGTGTCGGCTGCGTTCCGCGACAAGTCCGCCGCTGTCGCCGGCATCGCTGCCGTGCGTGAGTGCGCCGGGATGGGGCTGGTCAGCGACCTGTGCTCCGAGGCAACCGCGCAGGGCCGGGTCCACGACTCGGCGTCCAGCGTGGGAGCCCCGCAGGCCCGCCACGACTGGCATAAGCGGGCCGACGCCTTCCACACCCGTGCCAAGACCATCCGCCGGGCAGCATCATCGCCCAGATGGACGGGCGCAGCGTAGGCCGTGCGGGAACGACGGCGGTCACGGGCCCACCGTGTGGGCTACGGGGGCATTCCGCCCTCGTACCACCGCAGGACCCGCAGCGCTCGCAGGGTGTTCCAGCGGCTGGGCCGCCCGTCACCGTCCTCAAGCTCAAAGTGGACCTGCCCGGGATGCGTGTTCTCCAGCAGCCACGTGCCGTCGGCCTGCCTCTTGGACCGAAGCAGCTCAATTGCCTCGGCCAGGCGCAGGTCGGGCGGGCCACCGGCGGACCGGAAATACTCCAGGGCACGGAGCACGTCGTAATGCCAGCGGGTCGGAAAGGAGAATTCCAGCCACGCCGGATCAATGACCTTGCCGTTGCTTTTGCGGCGGAACAGCCGTCGTTCGAGGAGATACTCCTCGCCCCGCTGCCGCGCCTCGGTGGATTCCGCGGAACCGCCGGTTGACTGCTCGTGCGCCAGCAGGCCTTCCAGCACGTTGATCGTTGTCGCGGCCGAGGACACGACGGCGCCGTACTCCGCCCAGCAGTTCCACCCGCCGTCCTCGAGCTGCTCGTTGACAAGACGGGCAACCACGCCGTCGACGTCCTGGCCGAAGTAGGCGCCGAGCCTAACGGCCATGCCGTTGATGCAGGGCTCGACCTCGCCGGTGAAATAGGGCTGTCCGCCCTCCTCCCAGCGGCAGTTGTCCCGCACCAAGGCCACCGTCCGGCGGATCTGGTCATTATCCGGGTCCACGCCGAAGTCACGCAGCTGCAGGAGACTGTATGTGGTGGCGGTCCAGGGCTGGACCCCTTCGCCGGCTCCTTCGGGCCCACCGGAATCCTCCGGGCTGTCCGGCGTGCCGGCTCCATCGGAGGGCCCGACGTCGGAGTCGCCGCCCTGCCCGGGAAAATACGCTCCCCCGGCCCATTGTCCGTCCTCGCCGCGCAGGGCCAGCAACCGCCTGCCCCATCCGTTGGTAACCACCCGTGCGCGCTCCGCGGCCACGACGTCGGCGGGAGCGCCGGCAAGATCCTGGAGCGCCTGCCATCGAACGGAAGGATCAGAATCCAACAGCCAGTCCGCTACGGTCATGCGCCGATTCTAAGTGCTCCCATGGTTTCCGTCACCGACTGCAGTGCCGCTGCCACTGCACCGGATTTGTCCGCTGCTCCTAGCCCTCGCAGTCCAGGCAGTAAGCGTGGCCGTTCTTTTCCCGCGCGATCTGGGACCGGTGCCGGACCAGGAAACAGGAATAACAGGTGAATTCATCCTCCGCCTGGGGGATGACCTGGACGATGAGTTCCTCGGCGACGAATTCTCCGCCGGGGACGATCGAGTCGTCCAGCGAATCCGTCTCGTCCAGCTCGCGGGCCACGCTGCGGGCGTCCGGAGCATTCGCGGATTGCAGTGCCTCAAGGGACCTGTCCTGCGATTCCTTAACGTCGGAACGTACTTCGTCGTAATCGGTTGCCACTGCCGTGATTCTCTCTTCGTCGGATTGCGTGTCGGATAGCTGTTCAACAGACGGAACCGCCCGGGTATTCCCCGCACGACAATTTCAATACTTTACACCCCGGAACGAGCGGCCGTTAACGGCTTTCCGATCGCCGTCCGCGGGTTTTAGTTTGTACATTCGTTCGATTTACAGCTATATTCTGGTGAGTTTCTTTGGGGGAAATTATGAACAAAGCGCAGCGGCGCGCCCACGTGGAGGCGCCTTGCCGGGAGTGCGGTTCGCGGGTCATCCCGACCTGGAAAGACGAGCGCTCTGCGGCTTCCAGCCAGCCCGACTGGAGGGTGAGTGCCCGGCAGTGCAGCCGCCAGGCATGCGTCCTCAATGACGCTCAGAACTGGCGGGAGTCGTGAGCCGCTGCTGACCCGCAGGCTCCCTGCCATGATGGTGGCGTGACTATCGCAAAATCCGTTCTGCTGTTCGTGATCGCCGCCATAGCGGAAATCGGCGGCGCCTGGCTGGTTTGGCAGGCGGTCCGTGAAGGCAAGGACTGGTGGTGGGCCGGGCTGGGCGTCCTCGCGCTGGGCGCGTACGGTTTCGTGGCGACCCTCCAGCCCGACGCGCACTTTGGCCGCATCCTCGCAGCCTATGGAGGCGTTTTTGTGGCCGGCTCGCTTGCGTGGGGCGTGATGTTCGATGGATTTCGGCCCGATCGCTGGGACATTATCGGCTCCGTGGTCTGCCTGTTTGGCGTGGCCGTGATCATGTTTGCGCCACGAAGTGCCTGCTAGCCGACCGGGCGTCGCAGACGCCCTGTTGCATCCGCCGCCATCGTCGGTGCTGCCGGACTCGTCTGGTCCGCGGCCCGGACGGCCAGCGTGCCCGCGCCGGAAGTTCCCAGCCGGTGGCCAATGCGCAACGGGTCCGCGGTGCCAGCCACCGTTTCACCTCCCCGGCGGTCGCCGCAGTGGCGGACGAGGGCTCCAGGGACGGATCCGGAAAGACGCCGAGGACGGCAAGGCCCTGGAGGTCGCCAGCACACCCACCATCTTCCTCACTGGCAGGGAACTAATGCTGAACACAGAAGCGGACGGCAGCTGCTCGCCGACGCTGCCCGGTAGGCGCGGTGCCTCGACGCCCCGCCCCGAGCCGCTCCGGCGCTATTGGAGGGGCGCTGTCAGACGGGCCAGATTGTCGAACACCTTCTGGGCTACGGGCCGCCGGAGCCAGTCTTGAAGTTGGAGTTCAAAACTGCTCATCCGGTACGCGTCTTCAATCTTGCGGATCGCGTCCACAAAGCCGCGCCCATGCGCCAGGACCGACGCCTCATGTTGAAGCTGAACGACCGGACGTCCATGGTGCTGGACCCAATCACCGCAACCTCCTCGTCGATGGTGAAGTGCTTGGAAGGCAACCCCCTGGGGGCCCGGTAGAGGTAGATCCTGACGCCGGCGCGGAGCAGCGCCTCGTTGTACGAACGCTGCGCGTGGTAGACCATGCTCTGGTCTCCAATCTCGGAAACGAAGCGTCCGACGCTGAGTCCCCGGGCGGCGGCCGTGACGATTGCCATCATGATGGATTCGTCCGGCACGTCGCGAACAAGCTTGATGCCGGAGAGCACCACCGCGATGATCAGCGCCTCGAGCATGAACGCAACGCGCCAGGACAGGAACGTGGTGATGAACCCGCCGAGTAGGGGCCCCACAGCCGCGGCAATCGCCGCCGAGGCGCAGACCAGGGCATAGACGCGTTTCTGCTCAGCACCCTCGGATTTGCCATGGATGAGGGCCTGCATGGCGGGCAGCAGGAGCGAGGCGCCCAGGCCGCCGATCACGGCCCAGAAGATTTTGATCGGGAGGAGGCTCTGCGCCATCGCCACGGCGCCGATGGCATAACAGACCAGCCCGATCACGTAGGCGCGCTTCCGCCCGATCAGGTCGCCGATTTTTCCGCCGATCAAGGATGAGAGCGGCGGACACCAGCGCTTCGAGCGCAATCGCCGATTGGAAGCCGCTCAGGTCGCCCTCAGCCAGGCGCGGTCGTAGGAGCGGAGCTGGCCGGCGATGGGCAACCCGGGCGGGCGCCCCCGCTGCAATTCTTTCATCCCTGTCCCCTCTGTCGTGACTCTTCAGGAGTCCGGTCCGGTCTGGTCCGGGTGCAGCAGCGTGGCCGGAGGGCTAGGTGCGCCGGACCTGCTCAGGACGATCAGCCACGCGAAGACCAGCGAGGCCGCGATGAGCTCCACAGCGGTGAGGTTGTAGTAGCCGACCCGGAACAATCCCATGCAGGCGAGGAGAATTCCGATGAGGATGATGCCGCCTTCCAGCTGTCGCACGCGGCGTCGCGACCGCGCGGCATCTGCCGTCGATTCGAGCGTCCTGGTCGAGTATCCGGCCAGCGTGGTGACCACGACGCCGGCAACGATCAGCGTGATGTTGAACGCCGCCCCCGAGACGTCGGAACTCGTGCCGAGGGCACTGAGATTTTCCTGCCACGACAACGGGTCTTCTGCGGTGAGCATGCTCGTCAGGACACCTGTGACGAGGAAGACGGCCAGCAGCGCGGCGAGCCGGTAGGCGTTCATGGTGACTGCCGAGAGGTACGCGATGTAGGCACTGATGGCTCCGGTGACCCCGACGAGGATTGCCGCGGCCAGGGGGTACAACACTGCCCTCACGAACGCCCGCTGGAAGATGGAGAACAGCGCCAGCCAGCCGAGGAGGAAGATGCAGGCATGAGCCAGCGCGAGGGCGGCGGTGTCGACGTCATTGCGTGTTCCGCCACCCGCGGGTGGTTGGTTCGATTCCGGCCCACGGCGTTGCAGGGACCCGGCCACCACCGCGGCCGCACCGAGGATCGCCGTCCCGTGCGGGGCGATGTCACCCGCCGAACCCCGTCCGGACAAGGCAACAGGCTCCCGCCCCACAAGCACGAAAGCCATTACGCCGAGGATGAAGAAGCCCGCACTGCCGATGATGAGCGCCCGCGACTCGGCCGTGACCGCACCATGTTTCTTCAGGGTTGTCATGGTTCACTTCGCTTCGCCTGGGCTCAGGGGTTCCTGGAGAGCCGCCGCTGACCGGCGGCTCGTCCTGCTGGGGCGAAACGCCGCGGCCCTGGTTTGTTTCCGGGTACCGCCAACGCTACGACTGCCGCGGCCGGGTGCCGTCACACGGAAAGGATGAATCCGTCCGTCGACCCTTGTGATGCACGCATGAGATATCGCTCGCCGTTCCTGCCAACAGGGTGTTCAATGGTAGTAGGTCCGCGCCTCTGCCGAACGCTGCGGGGTGTTGGACCGAGTACGTCTACTTGCCGGAGCCGATGCGGTCCGGTGCGAGACGGGGTCGGCGACGCTTGAGAGCCCTCTGAGACCGGGGTTCTCTCCCCCCAGTCGTCGTCGGCCCCCTTGGCCTCCTGGTCCCGAGCGCAGCAGGGCCCGCGTGGACCTTGGCAGCCGGGTGCTTGAGGTGATCCCGACGCCGGGGCACTATCCTTCCGCCGTCGCCATTAATGACGTGGCCACGGGCATGCTGCCCACCGAGGACACAGTCCATCCCGGCCGGCCTTCTGCGCAAAATTTTCCGGCCTTCCAGGATTCAATGCGCGCCCTCTGCGACTTCAGCGCGGCACATCGGATCAGGGTTGGTTCTTGGCGACCACATCGAAAATGTCGGCCCGGCCGTTCCGGGACTTTCCGCTCGGCTCAACCAGGCACCCCGATGAGGCGCCCCTACCCCTGACGGTCGGAGACCCGCTGGCCCGGAGGCTGAGGCAGCAGGAGCCGTTCACGGTTGCCGGCCGGCGGCCAGGGGGGACCGGTGGAAGTCCGTTCGCCATACACCGGCGGCTTGTCCGCCGCCGTCGGTGACGACGTACTCGGGCCAGCGGTCAAAGGCCGAGCAGGGGTGGGATATCCCGAAGTCGACCACATCGGTAACGTCCAGCCCGCTCACCCCGGAAAGGACGGCGTGGTGGTCGAACAGGTTCCGCACCACGGCGGTTGCCTCGTCCCTGGGGGCGCCGTCCGCGGTGTGGGCTGATAGGAAAACCGGCAGCCCGTCGTCGTAGGGCAGGTCCCGTTTGCCGGCCCCTACCACGGCCATTCCCGCTTCAGGCGTGGACAGGACGACCGCCCGGACCGAAACCGCGGGAATCAGGCCCGGCAGCGGGCTGACGCTGGCGTAGGTGCCGTGATCGTGCGTGACGTAGCGGCCGGACCTGAGGATCCTTCGGGTTCCGGGCACCAGGCTGTCGTCCGGAAGGTACTCCACGACGCGGTCCGGGAAGGCTGACCCGCCCATGGAGTAGATAGGGGCGGCGGTCTCGAAGAACTGCGCGGCGCCCAGATACACATCCCGCACCAGCCTGCAGTGCCGGTCGACGGCGTCGACCGTGGACTCCGACCGGCTGTTGGGCACGACGCCTTCGTAACCGGCGACACCGGCGAGCCGGAGTCCGGGCGTCCCGTGGACCAGCCGAGCCAGCCGAAGGGACTCATCGAGGCTCCGGGTACCCGTGCGGCCGCCCGGTGTCCCGACGTCGATCAGCACCTCAAGGCTGACGGCGGCCCCGGGAAACACCCGGGCTGCCGCCTCGACACCGGCAGCAGAATCCACGAAGCACCGGATTTCCCGCCCGGAATCTTCCTCCAGCCAGGAACGAAGGCGCATCAGGCCGTATTGGTCGACGACCTCGTTGGCCACAAGAACGTGCCGGTGGCCCCAGCCCAGCGCCGAGGCGACCTGGTCCGCGGTGGCGACGGTGACGCCGACGGCGCCGGCAGCCAGCTGGCGGGCGATGACCGGGGCGGACATCGTTGTCTTGACGTGGGGGGCCAGCTCCACGCCCCGCTGCCCGCACCAGGAGGCCATCACCCGGATGTTGTTGTCGAGGGCAGCGATATTGAGCCGCAATTGTGGATACGCCGCGGCCGCTGGCATCTCCGCCACGGCATTGTCACCGGGTCCGCTCTGGCGCTGCATCGGGCTGCTCACGCGGCTATTGTGCCATGCCGCCTGCCGCCTGCCGGATCCGGCCTGCACATCCGGGCTGCAAAGTCCGATCCGCCAGGCACGCCTCGCAGTGCCCGCTGATTTTTTGAGTCGCCGGTTCCCGCCCGGGAGGATAATGGCAGCGAGAGAGAGCCAGCAGCCACTGCGGACGGGAGGGGCCGAATGCAAACGCCGCCGCGCATCACGGTGGAGGTGCCGGTACTCACCATCGGCTCCGGGCCCGCGGACTACGAGGAACTGGGCAGCCAGGTCGACGCGCTGCGCCGGCAGCGCGGGCTGCACCTGACCCTGCTGCACATCGGCGTCCTGGCGGACTTCGCCCGGGACATCGCGGAGTGGACCAGGGGCATCACGACCGCCGAGGACGCCGCCGGCACGGCGTCTGCCTGGCTGGAGGGGCTGCCCGTGCTCGGAGGCTTTTCCGGGACATCTGAGCGGCTGGTCCTGCTGGGCGGCGGGCGCGTGAGCGGGCTGGAAGTGGAGGTGCCCCCGCATGTGCGGGACTTTCAGGTTTCCCTCGTGAAGGCGCTGCACGAGCTGCTGGACGAGCTGCTGGTGGACAATGTCGATGACTTTATCCTCGGCTCACGCGCCCTCGGTTTCAGATATCCCCGCTGGACACCGCACATCGCTGTCGGCCGCCCCAAGTCGAGGGGCCGCGGGCCGTGGGACATCGACCCGGTGGCCATCGAATTTGGCGAATCACGGATCCGGAACCGCCAGTTCCTCCCGACCAGCGGCACCGGAGCAGGGCGGGACCAGGACCCCGGTCCGCCCGGGACAGGCGGCGGGCAATGACAGTCCGGAGCGCTGGTATTCTGTTGTACCGCCTGTGCGGTGGAGGGGACGTGGAGGTGTGGTTAGCCCATATGGGCGGACCGTTCTGGGCGCGCAGGGATGCCCGCGCGTGGTCGATTCCCAAGGGCGAATACGTTCAAGCCGAGGACCCGCTGGCCGCCGCGGAACGTGAATTCGCCGAAGAAATGGGGGCTCCTGCACCCTCTGCCGACTACTACGAACTCGGTGTCTTCCGGCAACCCTCGGGAAAGGTGATTACGGTCTTCACCGCCGAATCCGATTTCGCACCCGACCGCATCGTGAGCAACACCTTCTCCCTGGAATGGCCGAAGGGATCCGGCACCGTTCGCGACTACCCCGAGATCGACGATGCCAGGTGGACCGGTGTGGGGGACGCCCGCACCAGGCTGGTCGGCGGCCAGCTGCCGATCCTCGACGCGCTGATCCAACATCTGAAGAGCCTCGGCACCTGAAGGGCGCGTCCGCCGGCCACCTCACTGACCGCCGCAAGCCATTGCTGGCCAGGCAGCGGACTGTCATCCTTGGGTAATCCGCACTCCGGAAGCGAACGAAAGGAAAGACAATGCCGCTCTATCTGTCGAAGTTCAGCTACACCCCTGAAACCTGGGCCAGGATGATCAAAAACCCAGAAGACCGCGGCAAAGCCGCCCAGGCCTATATCGAATCGGTCGGGGGAAAGCTCCACGGTTTCTGGTACGCCTTCGGCAGCCACGACGGCTACAACCTGTGGGAGGCCCCGGACAACGTGTCCATGGCCGCCGTGGCGCTGGCAATCACAGGAGGCGGAGCGCTGAGTTCGCTGGAAACAACAGTGCTGCTGACCGTCGATGAAACGCTGGACGCCCTGCGGATGGCCGCGGAGGTCGGGTACCGGGCTCCCGGTACCTGACGATCCCGTCCCACGCGCAGAGAGGACTCCTTGATGAATGCAACCGAACCGACCGGGCGCCGCGAGCTGTCCGCCGTCCATCGCGCGGCGAGCCTCTAGGGGCGCGTCTAATCAGTTGCACCAGCCGGGCTGTGGTGCTGGCCCTGCGGGGCCACGCAGACGAGACGACGCCCGCTGCCGCGGCCGTGACCCTCAGCATCGTGGTCATTGGTTCCCTGCTTGGGCCGCCACAAAGCCCTGATCATGTTCGCCGAAGTAGTGTTGAGCCTGGTGGTCATCGGGCTTGAACTGCTGGCGCACAATCTCTGACAGCGGCACCGCGGACGGCCCCAGCCGGGGGATCAAGCCGGGCGTCCATTCGTTGGGGTGGGTAGCGGCCCAACACCCCCACCAAAGGAGACTGCTTGCTGATCGTGCTCACCGGAATTGACGGTTCAGGAAAAACGACGGCGGCACGCGCCCTGGTTGATGCCGCCCGCAGCGCGGGGAACGGGGCCCTGTTTCTCGGCAACTATGCCGGTCGCCGACAGATGTCCCTGATCAGTGCCTGGCTCGGGATCCACCTGCCCCCGCGGCTGGCGGACGTTCTTGAAACTGCAGTTCGGACGTTTAATGTCTTGAATTCACACCGCCGCGCGAGGCGATTTACCGGCCTGGTGGTCATGGACCGGGACCTGCATTGCCAGCTCGCGCTGCGCCGGATACACGGACTGCCCCGGGGTCGGGTGCTGCCGTTCCTCATTCGCGCGCTCCCCCAGCCCGATCTGCTGATCTACCTCGACGTTGACCCCCGCGAGGCGCATGCACGGGTCCTCGCGCGAGGCACCGACTCCGAGCGGCTCGAAGACCTTCAGTCCTTGCACGAGGCGTACCGGTCCCTCCCGGAATTCCCGGCGTTTACCAGCATCCCCGCCGGCGGGCAGCCAGCCGAGGTGCTGGCCCGGCTGCAAGCCGTCATCACCCATGCCTGCGTAGGGCCGGCCGGGGGTCGCTCCCCCGCCGGCCCCGCCTGACAATGCTCTGACCGGAGACCCGGCCGGGCCCGGCACCTACCGTGCGAGGTATTCCTCGTGCTGCCGGTGTGCTTCCGCAACCAGCGCCCGGATTTTGTCAATGTCCTTGGCCTTGTTGCGGTACTTCGGATCCATGGTGAGAATCTGGGCCTCTTCGTCGGTCAGCATCCGGTACATCCGCTCACGTTCGGATGAGTCAGCGGTGTATTCCAGGTCAAGGTAATTGACGGCGTGCCGGCGCGCATTGTTGATGGAGGTCTGGGCTTTGCCGGCCTTGCTCAGCAGCGACGCCACGACAGTCAGGATCAGCACCCCAACGATGACGGTCAGGGAGGTGGCCGTGCTGATCTCGATGACGGGAACCGGCTGGCCGTCGTTGATGAACGGCAGGTTGTTCTCATGCAGGGCGTGGAGCACCAGCTTGACCCCGATGAAGGCGAGAATGACCGCCAGGCCGTACGCGAGGTAGATAAGGCGGTCCAGGAGCCCGTCGATCAGGAAGTACAGCTGGCGCAGGCCCATCAGGGAAAACGCGGTGGCGGTGAAGACGATGTACACGTTCTGGGTCAGCCCGAAGATCGCCGGGATCGAGTCCAGGGCAAAGAGAATGTCGGTGCCGCCGATGGCCACCATGACCAGCAGCATCGGCGTCAGCGCCCTCTTGCCATTCTGGATGGTGAAGAGCTTGTCCCCGTCGTAGTGCTCCGTGGTGTGGAAGAGCTTCCTGGCGATGCGGATTATGAAATTATCGGCCTGGTCGTCGCCGTGGGTGTCCGGCCGGAGCAGGTTGCCCGCAGTGATCAGCAGAATCAGTCCGAAGATGTAGAACACCCACGCGAAGGAATTGATGAGCGCGGCGCCCAGCAGGATGAATCCGGTGCGGGCGATCAGCGAGAAGACGATGCCGAAAAGCAGCACCTTCTGCTGGTCTTCGCGGGGCACCCGGAAACTCGCGATGATGATCAGGAAGACAAAGAGGTTGTCGACCGAGAGCGCCTTTTCCGTGATGTAGCCGGCGAAGTACTCCGACCCCATCGCGGTGCCGCCGAAAACCCACACCACGATACCGAAGACGACCGCCAGGCCCACGTAGAGGGCCGACCACGCGGCGGCCTCCTTGAGCGTGGGCACATGGGCTTTGCGGATGTGGAAGAAGTAGTCGAAGGCCAGCAACGCCAGGATGACGGCAATGGTGACGGCCCAGATGAGGGGGGAAACGGTCATGGTGCTCAACTTCCGTGAAGGGTCCGGCCGCTGCGGCCGGTTCGGTCAGGTGACTCAGATGATCTGGGGAATTTATGCACTGGTGGCATCCTGCACCTCGCCGACGAGTTCCTCAATGATGTCCTCGAGGAACAGCACGCCGGTTGTCGTGCCATGGGCGTCAAATACCCTGGCCACGTGGGCTCCGGTGCGGCGCATCACGGCCAGCGCGTCCTCGAGTTCGCTGCCGCTGAAGGCCGATGCCAGCTTCCGGATCCGCTTGGCGGGTACCGCCTCGCTGAACGCGGCCGCCGTCGTGAGGTCCATGACGTCCTTGAGGTGCAGGTAGCCGGTGGGGGCGCCGTCGTCGTCCGTGAGGATGTAACGGGAGTAGCCGTGCGCCGCGACCGCCCGCTGGATGTCCGCCGGGGTGGCGGTCGAGGGCAGCAGCACCATGTCAGCGATCGCCACTTCCACGTCGGCGACCGTCTTGGCCGTGAACTCGAAGGCCGCGGTCAGGGTCCCGCTGGTGTCCGTCAGCATCCCGTCCCGGGTGGACTGCTCCACGATGTTCGCGACCTCGTCCAGCGTGTAGGCGCTGGTGGCCTCGTCCTTGGGCTCAACTTTGAAGAGCCGCAGGATGGAGTTGGCGATGCCGTTGAGGGTCCAGATGACCGGTTTGAAGACGCGGGCCACGAGCACCAGCGGGGGGGCCAGGAGCAGCGCCGCCCGCGTCGGAACGGAGAAGGAGATGTTCTTCGGCACCATCTCGCCGAACACCACGTGCAGGAAGGTCACCAGCAGCAGGGCGACGACGAACGCGACGATGCCGATCGTCTCGGCCGACAGGGAGGTCAGGCCAAGGGGGATCTCCAGCAGGTGGTGGATCGCCGGTTCCGAGACGTTGAGGATGACCAGGGAACACACCGTGATGCCGAGCTGGCTGGTCGCCAGCATCAGGGTGGCGTGCTCCATCGCCCACAGGGTGGTCTTGGCGGCCTTGCTTCCAGCCTCGGCCTTGGGCTCGATCTGCGACCGCCGGGCGGAGATGACGGCGAATTCAGCACCGACAAAGAAGGCATTGACGACCAGCAGGACGACGAGCCAGATGATGCCTGGCAGATATTCACTCATGGGTCAGCTCCTGCGTGAGATTGTCGATGATCCGGTCATGGGCGCTCTGCGGGGGTTCCGTGGATTCGTCCGGGGTAAACCGGAGCCGTTCGACGTGCGTCCCCACCACGCGTTCCACCCGGAGCGTCCCGCCGTGGATGGCCACCTCGTCGCCGAGTTCGGGGATCCGGTCCAGCCGGTCCGTAACGAACCCGGCCATCGTGTCGTACTCCTCCCCGTCCGGGACGGTGATGCCGGTCCGGTCCAGGAGTTCATCCGGCCGGAGGGAGGCATCAAAGGTCAGCGAACGGCCGGTCCGCACGACGCCGGTTCGGGCACGGTCGTGCTCGTCTTCGAGCTCCCCGACGATTTCCTCCACCAGGTCCTCGAGCGTGACGATGCCGGCGGTGCCGCCATGCTCGTCCGAGACGATCGCCACCTGCAGGCCTTGCCGGCGGAGGAGACCCAGGAGGGTGTCGACGCCCATGGACTCAGGCACCCGCAGCGGCTCGATCATCAGGTCGGATGCCGAGACTCCCGACCGGTCGTCGAGGGCCACCGCGAAGGCCTGCTTGACGTGCAGCACACCAATTACGTCGTCCCGGTCCCGGCCGATCACCGGGAAGCGCGAATAGCCGGTGGCGGTCGCCCGGCTGACGATTTGCTCGGCCGTGTCGTCGGATCCGATCGTGGCCATCCGCACGCGCGGGGTCATCACGTCGGCGGCGCTGTGGTCCGAGAACCGCAGTGTCCGGTGCAGCAGGGCAGCGTGGTCCAGGTCGAGGACGCCTTCCAGCGCGGACCGGCGGACCAGGGAGCTCAATTCCTCGGCACTGCGTGCACCGGAGAGCTCTTCCTTGGGTTCGATGCCGAAGGACCTGATGATTTTGTTTGCGGTGTTGTTGAACAGCACAATCACGGGCTTGAAGACCGTGGTGAATAGCGTCTGGAACGGAACCACCACTTTTGCCGTGGCCAGCGGGAGGGCCAGGGCGAAGTTCTTGGGGACAAGTTCACCAATCACCATGGAAAAGATCGTGGCCAGGAAGATGCCGACGACGGCCCCCACGCCGGGGACAACTGACTCGGGGACGCCGGCGCTCGTCAACGGTCCGCTGAGCAGTTTGCTGATGGCCGGCTCAAACGTGTACCCGGTCAGCAGGGTGGTCAACGTGATGCCGAGTTGCGCGCCGGAGAGGTGTGTCGACGTGATCTTAAGGGCCTTGATGGTCGGTGTCAGCCGTTTTTCCCCGCGCGCCTGGCGGGCTTCAAGGTCGTTGCGGTCCAGGTTGACCAGGGCGAATTCGGAGGCAACGAACATTCCCGTGCCGACGGTCAGGACGAGGCCGACGCCGATCATGATCCATTCATACATTCGGGCGCCCCTCTCCTGCGGTGGCCGGGAATCCGGTCAGGGAGTTGAGGGGCGAGGGCATATGTGAGGGGGGGTCATCCATAGTGCCTGACAGTCTATCCGCCCGGCCGTGACGCCGCGCAGCAATCCGCTGCAGGCGAACCCGTCATCCGGCCATCTGCCGGTAACTCGCTGCCGGGAGGAACCACACCTTTCCACGGCGGCGCCGGTGACGAACCGTTCCTGAGGGCAGTCATTCCCGGCGGACGGCTGTTCACCGGCGACCTGGAATCCACGATGAAAGCCCAGGTGCAGGCCTGCGGCGGCGTGGCTGGCAAGGACCTCGATTCCTGCGACCACAAGGACTGCGACACCACGAAAGCATCCGGTCCGTCGGATCATTTGCCGCCAAAGCATGGCCGCACCGATGTCGAGCAGGTAGAACTGAGTCATGACTACCTCACCCCTCGTGCTCGGCCCGATGATGCGGTACGTGGATGAGACCTCAGCAAGCATCTGGGTGGAGACCCGGGCCGCTGCCCGGGTTACCCTTCGCGCCGGCGGCCGGGAATGGGTAGCCGCCACCTTCGCGGTTCACGGCCACCATTACGCCCTGGTGGAACTGGACGGCCTGGAGCCCGGCACCGTCACGCCGTACTCCCTCGACATCGACGGAAGCCAGGTCTGGCCCGATCCCGCATCGGAGTTCCCGCCGTCAATGATCGCGACGCTGCAGCCGGGCAAGCCGCTGCGGATGGCCTTCGGCTCCTGCCGGACCAGTGTGCCGCACGATGAGGCCGGCAACCGGACCCACGGCGTCGACTCGCTGCGGGCGTATGCACTGAAGATGGCCTCCGGCGATAATCCGCCGTGGCCGGATCTGGTGGCCTTCCTCGGCGACCAGGTGTACGCCGACGTGACCAGCGAGCAGATGCAGGAGTTCATCCGTGCCCGGAGGGACATCGATGAACCGCCCGGCGAGGAACTCAAGGACTTTGAGGAATACGCCCACCTCTACAATCTGGCCTGGTCAGACCCTGCGAACAGGTGGCTGCTATCCACGCTGCCCAGCGCCATGATTTTCGATGACCACGACATCCGCGACGATTGGAACACCTCATTCAGCTGGAAGAAGGAGATGGAGGCCACTTCCTGGTGGCATGGGCGGATTGTCGCGGGGCTGGCCTCGTACTGGGTTTATCAGCATCTTGGCAACCTGTCACCGCGGGAGCGGGCCGAGGACGCCATCTGGCAGCTGATCGCCGGGCACGTGGACGAGGATGAGATCGATGTGAGCGCCGAGCTGGACAGGTTCGCGGACCAGGCCGATCAGGACCCCGGATCGTACCGGTGGAGCTACTGCCGGGATTTCGGGGACACGCGGCTGATTGTGGTGGATTCCCGAGCGGCCCGGGATCTGACGCCGGACGGCCGCGCCCTGTTGGACAAGGTGGAAATGGCCTGGCTGGACGGACGGATGCGCGGCGGTTTCCGCCACCTGCTGGTGGCAACGTCGCTGCCTTTCCTGCTGCCGACGGGACTGCACTACGTCGAGTCCTGGAATGAGGCCATTTCCCGGGGTGCATGGGGGAAACCTGCCGCGCGGGCCGGCGAAAAACTGCGCCAGGCGGTGGACCTTGAACACTGGGGCGCCTTCCAGAACAGTTTCCAGGAAGTGGCGGCCATGGTGACCGAGGTCGCCGACGGCAAACGGGGCCCGGCGCCGGAAACCATCGCTTTTCTCTCCGGAGACGTCCACTACTCTTACGTTTCAGAAGTCGACCGCTCCTCCGGCAGCCGGATTGTGCAGGCCGTCTGCTCCCCCATCCGCAACCCGCTGCCCCGGCTGATGAGGTCCTTCGCGGCCATCATGTCCTACGGACTGGCCACCCCGGTAGGCGCCCTGGTGGCCCGCTCGGCAAAGGTCCCGGACCCGCCGTTTCGATGGTCCGGCGTCAAGGGGCCCTGGTTCGACAACAACCTGGCCTGCCTGGAAGTGGCACCGGAGGGGTTGAAGCTGTGGTGGCAGACCGGCGTCGTGAACGGCGGTGACCACCTGCATCCCGGACTCAAGCGCGTCTCCTCCGTCACGGTGGCCCCGCGGCGCGACGGGGCGCCCGCCGGGTGAGCCCGGACCCAGCACACCAGTTCGGGGAATAGCCGGAAGCTTCGAAGACTTGTTCTCACTGGGCGGCCGAGGGGCCGCCAGAAAAGGACCCTCCATGCCGACTGCTTTCGTGCCGTTCACCCTGCTCGCCACCGCACGGGAAGGCCACCAGCACGCCTTCCAGACGGATATTGAGCGGCTGGTATCCGACCACCGCGCTCCCCTGTCCACCGTCAGGTCCACGGCGACGACGGCGTGCCTTCGGGGCGCGATCGCGAAAGGCGAGCACACCGCGACCGAGGCGGGCCTTGCCACGTTCCTGGCAGACCGCCTGGTCACCCACGGCATTTACCTTAACCTCACGGTCCGTCTGGAGCCTTAGCCCGGAGGGGCGGTGGGTGGTGGTCGGTGCCGCGCATGCGGACGGCCACCAGGAGACCCGAGAGGGCCGTGAGTCCGGCGACGACGCCGACGGCGGCCGGAATGCCGTACGCGTCGGCGATGATGCCGGAGAGCAGCGCGCCGACGGCGAAGCCGCCGTCGCGCCACAGCCGGTAGATGCCCACGGAGCGGGCCCGCCATTCCGGGTGTGCGACGTCGCCGATGGCGGCGAGCAGGGTGGGGTAGACCATCGCCGTGCCGAGGCCCAGGAGCACGGCCGCGGCCAGCCAGATCCCGAAGTCCTGGCCGACGGCGATCATCGCCAGGGCGGCGGCCTGGAGCAGCATGCCGCCCACGATCAGCCATTTCCGGCCGTATTTGTCCGACATTGCTCCGGTGACGAGCTGCGCGGCGCCCCAGACGGCGGGGTAGACGGCGGCCAGGATACCGATCCTTTCGATGGTCAGTCCGGCGGCGGCGAAGAGGACGGGGAAGAGTCCCCAGGCGAGGCCGTCGTTGAGGTTGTTGACCATGCCGGCCTGGCTGACCGAGGAGAGGGATTTATCCCGGAAGCTGGTGAGGGTGAAGATGTCGCGGTTGCTCAGGTCGCCGTGGGCGTTGGCGTGGGCGGACGTGTGGTTCGCGGCTTCAAGCTTGGCGTGGCCCCGGGTTTCCTTTACGGCGAAGACCGAGAGGCCGAGGCCCAGTGCGATGTAGGCGGCGCCGAGCAGGAACGGTCCGGGGCGCAGGCCGTAGGTGGCGGCGATGTAGCCGGTGGCCAGGGCGGTGCCGGCGACACCGAGGTACCCGGCCGCTTCGTTCAGGCCCATGGCGAAGCCGCGGCGTTCCGGGCCGACGAGGTCCATTTTCATCATGACGGTGGTGGACCACGTGAGGCCCTGGCTGATGCCCAGGATGACGTTGGCCGCCACAATCCAGCCCCAGGAGGGTCCGAAGATCAGCATCAGCGGGACGGGCAGGGCGATGACCCAGCCGGCGACCAGGACGGGTTTGCGGCCGTAGCGGTCCGAGAGGGTGCCGGCGAAGTAGTTGGTGGCGGCCTTGGCGAGGCCGAAGGCGAGGATGTAGGTCAGCGCGGACGTGTAGAGGTCGAGGTGGAAGACCTGTCCGGCCAGCAGCGGGAGGACCGTGCGTTCCTGGCCCAGGGTGCCGCCGACGAGGGCGTTGACGGCGACGAGGAGGATGAACTGCGCCAGGTTCTGCCGCAGGCCGAGCGTGGGGGCGGGGCGACGATGCCGCTGCTGCAGCGGGTTGGTGGTGCCGGAGTTCATGGTGCTCCATGTGGTGCGGACGAAGTGTGGCGGACGAAGCGTGGCGGCGGCCCTGGTGTTCAGGGCCGCCGCCACAGGGTTGCGGTTAGGTGCTGGTGGTGCCGGTCAGCTGGCGGGGACGGTTTCGTGGG